>JAENYQ010000154.1 GCA_016841675.1 Desulfotomaculum sp. | reverse complement strand
AAAGGACAGTATCATGACCATAACCAATGCGCCGGCATGTTAACGGTATTTTTTAAGGCGGCACAGCCACCGGCCAATTCTTCCGTCTCTGTTAAACGGATACCAAAATAAAAACAGTAGCGCCGCCAGGCAAACCGCCACCAGCCCGCCGACGCACCAGGCCATCAAGGTTTGGCCTCCCGGCCCCGATACCAGCACCAGCGCCGCCGCGGCGGTAAGCCCGAGGGCCAGCGAGGCCAGCAGTCTTTCCATCACCACCGAGGCAGCGGCATCTCCGGCTTGGCCGGATAACCTGGCTGTATCGTATATGCGCAACGCATCTCCACCGATGCTGGAGGGCAGAAAATTATTGGCAAAAAGACCGGCATAGTAAAAAGATACCAGCCTGGCCAGGGAAACCTCGATGTGCAACGCCGTCAGCAGCATTCGCCACTTGACTGCGCTCACCAGCATACAGGCGTTGATCAAAGCGAAAGCAGCTAGCAATTCGGGCCAGTGACACTGCGCAATAATATCCTTTATTGAAGGCAAAGGAATTTTATTAAACACCCAGGCCAAAAGCAACACACTGACGGCCGGCTTGAGCAAACGCTGCAGCAGCGGATTTACATGGTAATTTTTAGTGAGATAAACAAGCCTTGTCACCATTTAACTTACCCTTAAGCACTTGACCTTTAAAATTATAACTACTTCAGTATATAATATTGATTCTTTATTAATCAAATAAAACATATTTATGGATATTTTTAAGTTGATAAGGTTTTTGTTTGTTAAAATTTTTCAAAAACTAATCCTTTTCTTTGAATCCCTTATACGCAGGCTCATATTGCATAAACGGATGCCGGCCCCTTGGTACGTAAGAAGTATGCAGATACTTCCTGGCTACATCCGACAGCGGCTGGCCCAAAAACTCTTGGTATATTTGTTGCACCCTGGGGTTTTTATGTGAACGCCGGATGTCCTTGCCCCGGTCCACGTTATACAGCGCATCGGCCCGGTTGTGGCGGTAATCAAGGGAAATGTACTTGTAGTCCCGCCCGCCCAGGATGGGCTGGCCACCGCCTCCCACGCAACCACCGGGACAAGCCATTACTTCCATGTAATCAAATTTTTGTTTGCCGCTTTTAAACATCTCCAGGGCTTTTTTGGCATTGCCGGTGCCGTGGGCAATAACAATAGTAATGGTTTTATCGCCAAAGCTTACTCGCCCGTACTTTAAGCCCCGCTGACCCCGGGCATCATTGTAATCCGGCACCAGCATCTCTTCACCGGTAATCAGCTTGTGGGCGGTGCGCACGGGCGGCTTCCAAAACCCCGCCGGTGGCCCCGAAAATAGTGCCGGCGCCACTGTACTGATCAAAGGGTTCGTCATATTCCTCTTTGGGCAGGTTGGGAAAATCCAGCCCCACTGGTAATGGCGTTTACCGGACAGACCCGGGCGCAGATGCCGCAGGCCACGCATTTTTCATCTGATATAACCACTTTGAGCAGCCCGTTGCAGACCCCGGCCGGGCAATGCTTATCTTTGATGTGGGCAATATATTCCTCACGGAAATATTTAAGAGTGCTTAACACCGGGTTGGGAGCCGTTTGGCCCAGGCCGCAGAGGGAAGAATCCTTAATGTCGTAGCAAAGGTTCTCCAGTGTAGTGAGGTCTTCCATTTCCCCCTGCCCGCCTGTTATTCGCTCCAGTATTTCCAGTATTCTTTTGGTGCCTATACGGCAGGGCACGCATTTGCCGCATGATTCGTCCTGGGCAAATTCCATGTAAAAGCGGGCGATATCAACCATACAGTCTGTTTCGTCCATGACGATCATGCCCCCCGAGCCCATCATGGAAGGAGAATACTATCAATGCCAAAAATTAGCTTTACGAGGTGCATTATGAGTATTGAGATGGAATTGGATGAAATAATCGAACGCTACAAAAAGCAGGAAGGCATGTTGATCAGGATATTGCAAAAATCCCAGGAACTTTACGGTTACCTACCCCTGGAAGTACAGGCCCGCATCTCAGAAAAGTTGAATATGCCCATTTCCACCGTCAACGGGGTGGTGAGCTTTTATAGCCTCTTCTCCCAGGAACCCCGGGGCAAAAACAAGATCAGCGTTTGCCTGGGCACCGCCTGCTATGTCAAGGGAGCCCAGGAAATATTAAGCGCTATCAAAGAAGAATTGCAGCTAGATGTTGGGGAAACCACCCTGGACAAGCTGTTTACCCTCAATGCCACCAGGTGCATCGGCGCCTGCGGACTGGCGCCCGTTATTACCATCAACGATGAGGTGTACGGACGGCTTACCCCGGCAGATATACCATCGGTTCTCTACCCGTATATTAAAACTCACAAAAAACCCGCGATACCAACCGCACAGTTATTAATGCAGATTTGCCACACAGGATACAATAACAACGAAATAATTAAATTGCAAAAGGCCTCCGGTAAAGTACCGGCGGCCTTTTGGTGCAGCTTGAACTTTTGCGCACTCCCCGTTTTAATTTAAATGAATAAATATATAACTATCTATTTATATATTTGGTTAAAAATTTTTGAATGTATGTTTATTCAATTTTCAACTGCTGGTTATCCATAGATTCCAGCACTGTAAGCACCGCGCGGGTCTCATCGCCGGTCAGATACAGGCAGTTTTCCGCCTTCTGC
>JAENYQ010000040.1 GCA_016841675.1 Desulfotomaculum sp. | reverse complement strand
GCAGCGAAGAACCTTAAAACCAGATCCTTCGCTGCGCTCAGGATGACAAGCTTAAGTGAAGAATCTAGATCCTTCGCTAACGATCAGGATGCCAGCATCCCTCTGCGATGCACAATTATGTAAACAAAAGAACAAATCAAAAATAAATAACACAAATAAAAAGAATGGGGTGAAATCATTGAATCTTTCCAATATTGTTAAAGACAACGCCATGTGGAGACCGGGAGCCACCGCAATAATCTCCACGGATACTGATGTCAAGTATACATACGGGGAGTTCGACAGTTTAATTAACCGGTTTGGCAATGCCCTGCTGGATATGGGGGTTACAAAGGGGGACCGGGTGGCCATATACCTGCCCAACTCGCCAGAATTTATCATTGCCCATTTTGCCATCGCCAGGATTGGGGCTATAGCCGTTCCATTCAACATTATGTATAAAGGCCAGGAAATTAAGTATATTTTGAACAATGCCGGCGTAAAAGTGCTTATTGCCGCTGCCCGGGAGGCTGGCGCAAACGCTGCTGGCGTGCTGCCCCAGATTCCCACCTTGGAGCGGGTAATTTCGGTTGGTGAGCCGGTCCTGGCCGGTTCGGTTTCCTTTGCTGACCTGCTGGCAAACGGTAAAGATGAACTGGAAATAGTCGACTGTGCACCAGATGATCCGGTCAGTATCTTGTACACCTCGGGCACGACGGGGCAACCTAAGGGCGCTATGCTTACCCACAGTAATTTTTTGTCTAATGCCGAGTTAAACGGTACCAGGGTGTTGCATGTTAATGACCAGGATTTGTTTTATACCGGGACTCCTTTCTGTCATATTTTCTATGTGCTTACCGTTCTTGGCCCCATTTATGCCGGGGCTGGTATCGTTGTATCCGAGCGTTTTATGCCGGACAAAACTCTCGAAAACATTGCCAAATACAGAGTCACGCATTATGCCGGTGTTCCAACCATGTGGATTTACATGCTGAAGGAGTATGACCCCCAAAAATATGATGTGTCTGCCTGGCGGTTTGCCCAATCCGCGGGGGCTTCCATGCCGGGAGAGCATATCCGTACCATTGAGGAAACTTTTGGGGTGGGCTTTTGCGAATGCTACGGTTCCACCGAGACGAGCTCAACAGTTACTTTTGGCCGCCTGGGCCACGGCAAGGTAGCTTCCATCGGGCCGGTAGCGCCGGGCTATCGAATCAAAGTGATTGGTGAAAACGGCATTGCCCTGGGGCCGGAGGAAGTTGGCGAATTGGTTGTCAAGGGTCCCGGAATTTTAAAGGGCTACTGGGAAATGCCCGACGCTACCCGGGAAGTTTTGCAGGACGGCTGGTTAAGGACTGGCGATTTGTGTAAATACGACGCAGACGGGTACTTTTATATTGTTGACCGCAAGAAAGATATGATTATCTGCGGGGGTTACAATATTTATCCCCGGGAGGTTGAAGAAGTACTCTACGCGCACCCTCAAATTTTTGAAGCGGTTGTGGTTGGTATCCCCGATAAAGATAAGGGTGAAGTACCCAAGGCCTATATTCAGTTAAAAGAGGGTGTTGAGGCTGAGCCGCAAGAGGTTATAGCTTTCTGTAAAGAAAGAATGGCGGCTTATAAAGTCCCCCGCGAGGTGGAGTTTGTCCGGCAGCTCCCCAAAAGCCCCACCGGAAAAATACTTAAAAGAGTAATTCGAGACGAGTGGAAGTAACAGTGTCAAAGGGACGGGGTGTTAACAACCCCGTCCCTTGTTATTCCCTCCCCTTGAAGGTATTCGGGTATTTGTCTATAATAAATTAACTAATTAGACAACATTCTACTTGCTGACACCGGAAAGGGGATTTTTTTTGGCCGCACTAAATGCTGCAGCGGACGGATTTAATGAAGCATCCCGCTTGTTGGAACTGATTAAAACCCAAGTAGAGTCTGTGATTATCGGCAAAAAAGAGGCCGTGGAGTTAGTGCTGACGGCCTTTTTGGCTCGGGGGCATATCCTGTTGGAGGACTTGCCGGGTACGGGCAAAACTACCCTGGCCAAAACTATGGCCCGCTCTTTGGGCTGCAGCTTTAAGCGGATTCAGTTTACTCCCGACCTGATGCCTTCCGATATAACGGGCATGAATTATTACAACACCAGAACCGGCGAATTTGAATTCCGCCCCGGGCCGGTGCTGACCAATGTGCTGCTGGCCGACGAGATTAACCGCACTACCCCCCGCACCCAGTCGGCTTTGCTGGAGGCGATGGAAGAAAAACAGGTCACCGTTGACGGTGTAACCCGTCCCCTGCAGCAACCCTTCTTGGTGCTGGCCACCCAAAACCCCGTTGAATCTGAAGGCACCTTTCCATTGCCCTTGGCGCAGCAGGACCGTTTCCTGCTGCGCATTAAGTTAGGTTATCCCGCCAAGGCAGATGAAGCGATAATTTTACAAAAGCATGCTTTTGGTGATCCCTTGGCAGCTATGACGCCGGTGTTAAGTCGGGAGCAGGTTTTACAGGTTCAGGAGATGACCCAGCATGTTTATCTGGAAGAGGCACTGGTACAGTATATTTTGGATATGGTTGAAGCAACCCGCCAAAGTGAGGCGGTGGCTCTGGCGTTAAGTCCCAGGGCATCTATCGGCATGGTTAAAGCAGCCAAAGCATTGGCCCTTTTGAAAGGGCGCGATTATGTTCTGCCCGACGATATTAAACTGTTATGCCTGCCGGTCTTTGCCCACCGGCTTAAACTGAAGCAGGCCGAAAAATACAAAGGGGGGCAGGCTGAGGATTTTTTAAGCCAACTCTTGGTGACCATACCCGTACCCCTTAAAGAACGTAAGGAACATAAGGAACATAAAGAACTTAAGGAACGTAAGCAATGAACAAAACCCGGGTGCAAAGTACCACTCCCGCCGCCGATTTGCCTGTCCGGCTGGTGGCTGCCGCTGCCGCGCTGGTTACGGTTTATTACCGGCTGCCGCTGCCCTTTTTGTTGCTGATCCTTTTCCTTTCCTATTTAATGTGGAGCTACTACTGGACCTTGATGAGCTGTCGCTCTGTCACAGGCACCAGCCTGGCCGCCCGAGAAAGTATCTTTGTCGGTGAAACTTGCACCCGGGAGTTTAAGTTTACCAACGGCTGGTTATTCCCCCTGGTGCGCTGCGGCATCAGCTTTCTGTTGCCTGCCGGGCTTACTTGTAGCAGCGATAACACGCAAACCCTGACCAGGGAACCCAAAAGCGAAGTGGTCCCCAACACCACCTTTCAGCTATCCCCGGCCTGGGATTATTACACTGTTCATTACGCCTGGCTGCCGGAACAAAAAGAAATTACCGTGCGCCTGCAGATACAGGGCCTTTTGAGGGGCATTTACTACCTGCCCCCGCCCCATCTATTTGTCGGCGACCCCTCGGGCCTGTTTCGCGGTCTGAGCCAGGTGGCCCGGGAACAATATCTGTACGTTTTTCCCCGTTTGAAAAGTACCGGGGAAATCTTTAAAACACTGGATTTTCATGAGAACAACCGGGAAGACAACTTTGGGCTGGAAGATCGTTACCAGGCCCAAGGGGTTAGGGATTACCAGCTGACCGATCCGCCCAAAAGCATCAACTGGTACGCCACCGCCCGGGCCAACAGCCTGAAGACCAACATCTACCAGCGCCAAGACTCTCAGTTTTGCCTGGTGGCCTTGGACCTGTGTGTTCCCGTCCAGCCCGCCTATGCCATGGATACCGCCCGAGTCGATGACCCTTTATTGGAAGAAGCCATCAGCCTAGCTGCCGGTATAGCCCTTTTCCACCTGGAACAGGGAGCGATGACGGCGTTTTGCACTAATGCTCCCTTGCTGCAGTGGAAGGTAAAGAACAAGGGCATGCTGCCGGGGGACACTAGCGCTTATATGAGCAGGGTGAAGCCAATTACCACTTTGGATTTTGCCGGGGGCACCAGTCAGGCGCAAAGTATACTGAAGGTATGTGCTGCTATTGATGAAACCAGCCGGGCTGACGCCGAAGCCCAGGCCAAGTTGTGGGAGCGAATTCAAGCGGCCCCGGCTAATACATTGATTTATTTGCTGAGCTATCATGACCCGCCCGCCCGGTGGGCTAATACCGAGGAATATAGTGCGGGCCGGAAACATGCCGACCCGGCGCAGTTTTACAGCCCGCAGCGTCTGGCCGACCTGGCCTCGGCCCGGGTTCGGCTGTTTAATTTGTCTCAAAAGTAGGTTTTGCGGTGGACCGGACACTGCGAGGGTGCCCCTGGGTTGGGGACGACATAGAAGCGAAGTTTGAGGTTGAGCAAGGGTTCTTAGATTCTTCGCTGCGCTCAGAATTACCACGCGTACCCGCACTACGATAAACGAATACAATCTACCTTCGTCAAGATTAAGCTTGTCATCCTGAGCGTAGCGAAGGATCTGGTCTTTAAGATTCTTCGCTGCGCTCAGAATGACAGATTCGTTTGTATTCATAGCAATGACAGGATTAAGGGCTCCTTCAATTCTTGTATTCATAGCAATGACCACGACGTACTCGCACAACGATAAACTAATACAACTTACCGGTTGTTATTTATAATTGACAAAATTATTCACCCTGTTCAAATTGTCATCCTGAGCGTAGCGAAGGATCTAGTCTTTAAGATTCTTCGCTGCGCTCAGAATTGCAACGCGTACCCGCACCACGATAAACGAATACAATCTACCTTTGTCAAGATTAAGCTTGTCATCCTGAGCGTAGCGAAGGATCTGGGCTTTAAGATTCTTCGCTGCGCTCAGAATGACAAATTTGTTGTATTCATAGCAATGACATAAGGCGAAGTCCAAAGGGGGGATTATATGTTCTGGGCGGCCATGTTGCTAAGCTTAACCGGCTATAGCTGGTACCTGGTCTTTGCCTACCTGACCTATGCCACTTACCCTGGCTTATGGACTGGCCTGGCCGGTTTGTTTTTACTGGCCCTGCTCCCGGCCGGCCTGGGCTTTTCCCTTAACCGGGGTCTGCTTGCTTGGGGCCCTACGGTTTTTAGGCTAGTGCAAGTTAATTTGATTTTATATTTGCTTTATGCCTGCCTTACTGCCCTAGGCAGTGTAATGATTGCCGATTACCTGTTTTGGAATCCCCCGGGGCCGCTGCATTGGACAGCCTATCTGTTTCCGTCTGTCTGGTTGCTGCTGGGCTGGTTATGCGGCACGTATTTTGTTTTTCAGACCGCCGATTTGACAACTATCGTCCGGCAAACTAGTATTAGAACGGTGGAAACTAGCTTGGTGCTGGTGGTTCCCGCTATTTTTATCCTCACCTTGATGAGTTTTACCGGACCGCTGCTGTTAATACTGGTGGCCGGCTGGTTTTTGGCCTTGTCTCTGACCCTGGCGGTGGAGGGTACCGGTGTAACCGAAACTTCAGCGATTCGCTACGATATTGTTCTTTTTCATGCTGTGGTGCCGCCCCTGGCCGCCATAGTCATTTTTGTGGTCGCTTTTTACGGCGAAATGCGCAGTTTACTTCAGGCAGCCCGGGGAGCCCTGTACGCTCTGTTGGATTACTTGGGCAAGCTGCTGGAAATGCTCACGCTCCCGGATGGGGATTTAGACATCCTGCCCCCGGAATGGGCGCCTTTAATTATGCCTACCAGGGAAGCAGAACAGGTTCGGGAGCCGGCGGCCTGGTTTTTGTTTGTGATGATTGGCCTGGTGATACTGATGCTGATCCCCGCCTTGGGGAGGCTGCTGGGCCTGCTTAAAACTCGCTTGGGCGCTGCTCCGAAGTTGCCCCAAAAGCGTTATTCTCCATTTAGGACGCTGCTGCAGGTGTGGCGGTGGCTGGTTACGCTGGCCTGGAGCTTGGCTAAAATATGCCTGGGCTTGGTTAGTCGCATTAAGGCCCTGGCCGGGTGGCTACAACGAAAAATAAAAGCCATCCTATATAGATGGCTTCCCGCCAGAACCCCCGGGCAAAAAATATTTCGTTCTTATGAGGCTTTTTTACGCTTGGGACGCCGCTGCGGCTGCCCTAGGCAGGCCTATGAAACCCCGCTGGAATATGCCTGGCGGCTGCAGCATGCTAACGAGAAGCAGCTGTTTCCGGATCTGGAGGTCAGTCGTCTCACTAGGCTGATCTTAGAGGCCAGTTATAGTAACCAAGCCATGAGCTGGCAGCAGGCTGCTGACAGTGAGGTGCTTTATAAGACGATTAAATCTTTGGTGAAGAACTGATTGCTTTTTGCTTGGTAAAAAGGGGACAGGCATCTTTTTTCAAAAACCGAAAAAAGCAGCCTGTCCCCTTTTTGTGACACAACCGAAAAAAGCAGCCTGTCCCCTTTTTGTGATTGTCCTCTTTTTTCTTAAGCCGGGGGGGCGGCCTGATTATTGCTCGCTGGTTTAAATAAAGGCTCGCCTAGTGGAAGTAATGGTTTACCAAACATTTCATTGAGAAATAGTGCACAGCTTGCATAAAGCATACCTATAGCGAAGAATAACAATAAAAGCCACCCGACCACTTGTGGTCCCCTGCCTATCACGCCCACATCTGCTAAACCAACCAGCCAGAGACCACAATCGAGAATAATAAGGAGAACAAAGAATAGCTTGCTTACTAAACCAGAAGCAATAAAAAGAGCAATAACATAAACAGCAACCACTAAAAAACCTACTCCGGACACCGTAGCTGGAACTGTAAAATTACCAATCCAAATTTTAATCAATTCTCCGACTGCCGGGGTAATGCACAACATCAGACCAAAAACTAAAAGGGGAGTAGCAAATAACAGTCCCCCGCGTTTAAACTCAATCAAGCCGCAGATCACCTGCACCAACCCACCAAATAAAAGCCAGGCAATTATAAGGGGCGCTCCTTCGGGTGCAATCCAACCAAGGTTTAACGCCGCCAGCGGAATAACTGAACAACACAAGCCTACGATTCCCGCGGTCGCAGGATTAGCCCAAGTCATTTCTCTTCCCTGCATTAATAGTTCCCCCTTTTTTTAAATCAACTCCGTTTGTGGTCCTTATTTTTGGAGAGTATGGGGTGCCACTAAGTTTTGTGATACGCTTTATATACTTTGCATATTACCCCTCCCCCCTCAACGTGGATGTTCCCATTTCAGGACTATTGCTTGATAATTAATCAATGTAATTTGGCGTAATAATCTAAAAATTTAATAAATTCAATCAATTATGATGTTGATATTAAAACTAGCATTAATAACATCTGGTTCCTACTTTAATTTTTTCACCTGAAATCCATATTATTGGGGATATATTCAGATCTACCATTTATTATTCATGTATATATATAAGTCGCCAATACTTAAATACTTTTCCATGTTAGATAAAATTATCCTATCTAATTGATATTGTCAATGACTATATTGGGGTAAAATTTGCTCATATGCTTTAACCGCTTTAGACATACTTCCTAAATTGCTAAAGTTTAATGGCCGTTTTGGAGCCCTTGGTGGAAACTCATAACGAAGCGGAGTTTATGGCTGCTAATGAATTAAAGTTGCCGATCATTGGCATTAACAATCGTAATATTGCGCAATTAAAAGCCTGTCCCCTTTTTGGTTTTATGCCGGGAAACAGTTTGAATAGGATTACGCACAGGAACATTTTACTATTTTAGCAGGAATATTATTGCAATGTGTCGTAATTTGTTGTATTAGATACATTGTTTCATGACTAAGAAATACGGACTCCCGGTTCTGTGCGGGGGGTAACATAATGGCTAACATTGTAAGTGGCCGTATGAAAAGGGGGGGGATTTTGAAACTATCCCTGTCAAGTCTTCGGGTTCAATTGTTGCTGCTTATCTTGATTGTGCTTATGCCTGCATTGTGTATGATGGTTTACCATGTCGCCGAAGAGCGCAAAAATGCAGGCCTCCGGGTTCAGAGAGAAGCGCTGCTGTTATTGCAACAGGCTTCATACGAGCATGAAAAAATAATTGAGGAAGCCCATGGACACCTTGAATTATTGTCCCGGCTGCCGGAAATACAAAGTCTGAACCGGGATTGCAGTATGCTTTTGGCCAATATACAAAAACTGCACCCTTACTACCATAGCATAGGTTTAGCTACTCCCGACGGTGATTTAATTGCTATAGTACCATCTGCAGGTACGCCTTTTAATTTGGCCGATAAAAGTTATTTTCAGCGGGCTATTCAAAGTGGAAATTTTCAAGTTGGGGGATACAGCACCTGTTACACCGGTGAGCAAGTTCTTCCGGTAGGTTACCCGGTTATTGACCCCCATGGCCAAACAATAGCTTTTTTACAGGTTTTAATTGATTTAAGCTGGCTGAACGAGCTTGCTGCCAATAAAGAATTAGCCGGCGCCACTGTTACCATAGTCGACCGTAACGGCATTATTCTGGCCAGTTACCCCGACCAGGAGAAATGGGTTGGAAAATCAGTGCTAAATGAGCCTATTATCCAATCAATTTTGGGGTACGATGGTGAAGGTACGCTTGAGATTGCCGGTTTGGACGGCATCACGAAATTGTACGCTTTCAAACCCTTACATGTTTACGGAGGTGTGCCGGGCTTATACATCTACTCCGGTGTTCCTACCGGTACTGTTTATGCTCATGTTAACCGGTTACTATGGCAAGACATTATCGGCATCGGTCTTGTTTTTATACTGGCCTTAGCTTTAGCCTGGTTGATGGGGAACTCTTTAATTTTACGGCCAATCCAAGTGATTAGAGAGGCGGTTAAACGTTTTGCCGGGGGTGACATGAGTGCTCGCACCGGTTTGCCTGACGGACAGGGTGAACTGAAACAACTGGCCCGGTCCTTTGATAAAATGGTCGAGGACTTTGAAAAACTTAATCGCCGGGAAGAGTTGATTTTGCGATCGGCGGGTGAGGGGATATTTGGCCTAAACAAGCAAGGTATAATCACGTTTGCCAACCCGGCGGCGGCGAAAATGCTTGGGTATGATGTTAATGAACTTGTCGGGCAATCAAACCACGGGCTTTGTCACCACTCAAAACCGGACGGGAGCAGCTATTCCGAAGAGGAATGTCCTATTTACGCGGCTTACAGGGATGGTCTTGTTCATCATATAACCGACGAGGTATTTTGGAAAAAGGATGGGACCGGTTTTCCGGTTGAGTACGTAAGTACTCCGGTTATAGAAAAAAATGAGTTAGTTGGTGCGGTGGTCGTATTTAAAGATGTAACTGAACGCAGGCAAGCAGAGGAAGCTTTAAATATGCTTTATAGCAGCGCTCAAAGACTGGGACAAAGCCTTGACTTAATAGAACAGGCCGGGTACGTCACGCGCACCTGTGTGGAGCTTTTCGGGGCGCGGTTGGCCTGGTTGGGCCAGGCTATGTCGGATGGCCGGGTTAATTCACTAACCCACTTTCCACCGGAGATACAATATCCACAGCAAATTGCGGTGCGCTGGGACGACTCGCTCTTGGGGCGAGGGCCAATGGGCCAGGCCATCCGTACTGGAAACCCTGTTATTATAGCTGATATTAAAAGCGACCCTGATCTTATTCCATGGCATGAGCATGCTAAGCATGATGGCCTTGAATGTATTGGTGCCTTTCCACTGATTAGCCGTGACAAACCTTTCGGCGGTCTGGCTATTTACAGCGATCAGCCCGGCTATTTCACCAGGGAGCGAATCGATTTCTTTCAGGCTTACGCCCACCAAGCTGCTGCCGCGCTGGAAAATGCCCGGCTTTATGAAAAGGCGGAAAGACGGATCCAAAACGTACAAGCCCTGCGTGATATTGATTTGGTTATCGCTACAAGCCTGGACCTCTGGATGACCTTAAACGTTGTATTGGATCAAGTAATCAGTCAATTGGGTATAGATGCCGCCAATATCATGATGTTAAACTCGCACACCCAGACCTTGGAGTTCGCCCTGGGAAAAGGATTTCGCACCAAGGGTATTGAGCGTTCCCGGTTACGCATGAGTGAAGACTACGGCGGCCGGGCCGTGTTTGAAAAACGTACAGTTAATGTCCCCAATCTGCCGGAAGTCGGAACCAGTTTCTTGCGTGCTTCTTTGATTGCCGACGAGAATTTTATTGCTTACTATGGTGTGCCGCTTATTGCCAAAGGCCAGGTTAGAGGTTTGCTGGAAATTTTTCACCGCGCCCCGCTGGACCCTGACCCGGAATGGCTAAATTTTTTGGAAGTGCTGGCCGGGCAGGCGGCTATAGCTATTGATAACGCCATTTTGTTTGAGGACCTGCAGCGTTCCAACATTGAGTTGAAATTGGCCTATGACACCACCATCGAAGGTTTGTCTTACGCTCTGGATTTACGGGATAAGGAGACCGAAGGTCACAGCCGCCGGGTAACCGAAGTGACGGTGCGTCTGGCCCGCGCTATGGGGATGGGTGAAGCCGAACTGGTGCACGTGCGTCGGGGAGCGCTGTTGCATGACATCGGCAAGATGGGAGTTCCCGACCAAATTCTTTTGAAACCCGGTGCTCTTACCGGGGAAGAATGGGAAATCATGCGTCATCACCCGGTTTACGCCTATGAAATGCTTGCCCCTATCGAGCATTTGCGCCCGGCGCTGGACATCCCCTATTGCCATCATGAAAGATGGGACGGAACCGGCTACCCACGTGGCCTCAAAGGCTCGCAAATTCCACTGGCAGCACGTATTTTTGCTGTGGTTGACGTGTGGGACGCGCTGTGCTCGGAACGACCGTACCGCAAGGCGTGGCCGGAACAACAAGCGATTGATCATATCCGCGAACAGGCGGGTAAACATTTTGATCCTAGTATATTACCAGTTTTTTTAAATTTATTGCAAGATGTTTCAGCCGAGCTGTAATGCCCGAAAGTTAGTTAACTTTAAGTCATTTACATCTCCTAGTTCCACCTTTTACCTAAAACCTTTTCAAGAAATACTCTGGTGATATCGGGATCAATCTGTATTCCGGAGCATCTCTTTAAGTTTCGTCTTCCATACCTTTTCCTCCCGGGTATTACCAATAAAAAAACTTTTACTGGCAATACCCATACTTGTTATATCTTCTTCCTTAAATCTAATCCTACCAGTACTCGTTCTTTATTTGAAAGGTCACCAATGATATGGCGCAGAGGATGTGGCAATTTTTTAATCAAAGTCGGTACAGCAATAATCTGCTCATCTGCCACTAGGCTAGGGCGCTGATAGAGGTCAATGACCTCAAGATCGTACCTACCCTTCATCTCTTCCTCACAGATCCTTTTAATGTTATCTATAGCTCGCATGGACATCGTTGACATTCCGGCCACATATAAGCGAAGCGAATACTTATCTTCGGTCATTGCATCTAAGTGCTGCTCAAAATCATCGGACGAGTCTCTTAATTTTTTATCCGACATGTTGTTCATCCTTTCTGAACGGTTCTAGCCGTTAGTGTTCATACTATCATTTAAATCGATGCCGGAATCTGTAATCATAAACTCGCGGATTTGATTGGAATGGGACATGCCCCGGGATTTTATAATATACAAGCCGCGGTTGCGCTCCCCATTTAACTCAATGTTTCTCAGGATTAGCCAGGTGTCAATGATAGAAGAAATTCCTGTATCGGTATGTTCCATGAACTCGCCATCAGAGGACAGGTTAAGCAGCAGGGCGGTTATTCCCGCATATTTCAGGTAGTCTACCAGCCGTGTAATCATAGCTTTAATTTCAAAGTTTTCGTCATGGCTCCAAAAGGAAGAGATGGGGTCCATAATAACAACATGGGGCTGGAACTCTTGAATGGCCTTAATCATAATAGCAAGATGCATTTCTAGTCCGTAAAGGGTAGGACGGGCGGCACGAAGCTGAAGCAGCCCAGGCGATACCCACTGCTCTAGATCGAGGCCAATGGAGCGCATATTACGCATTAATTGGCTGGGTGACTCTTCGAAGAGAAAGGTCAGGCAGCGCTCACCTCTGCGACAAGTTGCGTCAGCAAAATGGGCAGCTATACTGCTTTTCCCGCACCCAGCCGTGCCTGATATCAGAATGCTGCTGCCGCGATAATAACCTTGCCCGCCAAACATACTGTCGAGTTTGGGTATGCCGCTGGAAATGCGTTCATCCAATGCTTCATGATTCAGGCTTAAGGAAGATATTGGTAGAATGGAAATGCCTTTTTCGTCAATTAGGAATGGGTATTCGTTCGTACCGTGGAACGAGCCACGGTATTTAGCGATGCGCATTCGCCGGGTGGATAGCTGCCCGTTTATCCGGTGATCCAACACTATCACACAATCAGATACATATTCTTCGATTCCGTATCGGGTCAGGGTGTCAATGCCGCTTTCTCCCGTGACTATGGCTGTAACATCCTTTTGCTTCAGCCATAAGAACAGCCGGCGAAGTTCAGCTCGTAGAATGACCGGGTTGGGCAACCCGCCAAAAAGTGTTTCAATCGTGTCCAGGACTACACGTTTTGCACCAATAGCGTCAATCGCGCAGGCAAGACGGATGAACAGTCCTTCCAGGTTAAATTCACCTGCTTCCACAATTCCACTGTGTTCAATATGGACATGGTCAATGCTCAGCTTCTTTTGATCAACTAATGCTTTTAAGCTAAAACCCAGTGAATCTACATTTTTTATGAGATCATCAGCGGTTTCTTCAAAGGCCATAAAGACGCCAGGTTCGTTAAACTCTGTGGCGCCGCGTACCAGAAACTCCACACCCATTAATGTCTTACCACAGCCGGCATTACCGCATACTAGTGTCGTTCTTCCTTTAGGCAGTCCGCCGCATGTAATATCGTCCAGACCGCGAATCCCTGTGTTCGACTTTGGTAATTGGGTCCTTGTTTCAGACATAATGTATCTCTCCTTTCCATTTATTTGAAATTGCAACCATCAAATATTTCATGAAAATCAGGCTAAATTGATTGAACATTTGCAACTAACTGGGTGTTTAAAAATCAAAAAAAGTCTCCAGAATGTTCCTATTTATTAGTTCCCCCTGTTTCGACATTTTCCTGCCATCTTTTGTATGCTAATTTACATATTATGCACAAAAATTTTTAACCATCATCTAGTGCCTTGCAAACCACCACATCATCAATCGTAATGTCACAGGATTACTTCCAGGAACATTTTACTAAAACGTTTACTGGACACGGGCCGCTTAACCTTTGAAATAACCCAAGTGGTCTAAATAACTATTGACATAAGTATAGGCAGGGCTTATATTTATAATAATTGAATATTAGTTGAGATGAGAAGAGTTTAGTTTAGAGATTAGCTTAGTTGAGCCTACTATACGTGTATAGACCAGGGCTGACTTCGGCGCTGGTTTTTTTGTACCCCAAATTAGATGAAGGGTGGTTTTTAAAGCAGGGTGAGGTTAGAGGAGCAGAGCAGAGCAGCTCCTGCATTTATTAATAATTTTAAGGAGTGAGAGATTTGTTCCAAGACGTTTTGAGGAAATTAACGGCCAAAGAAGATTTAACAGCTGATGAAGCCTACAGTGTGATTATTGATATCAAAAATGACGAGCTTAGTGATGTGCAAATTGCTGGTTTTCAGGTGGCCCTGTTAATGAAGGGGCCAACCATTACCGAAATAACGGCCATTGCCCGGGCGATGCGTGATCATTGTAATAGCATTTCTCCCAAGGTTAGTGACGAACTTATGGATACTTGCGGCACCGGCGGAGGATTGAGCACCTTTAACATCTCCACGGCGGTAGCCTTAGTAGCGGCGGCGGCGGGTATTCCGGTGGCTAAGCACGGCAGTCGGTCTATATCCAGCCTTTCCGGCAGTGCCGACGTTTTGGAAGCTTTGGGGGTGGAAATTAATCTTTCGCCCAAGGGTGTGGAAAAGCTGATTGAAGAAATTGGTATTGCCTTTATTTTTGCTCCCCTATTCCACCCGGTTATGCATAAAGTACTGCCACCGGAACAAGCGCTGGGTATCAAGACCATCTTTTATACCATTATTGGTCCCCTGATTAATCCGGCCAAAGCGACGCGGCATATTTTAGGCGTTTACAAGCCTGAGTTATTGGACGTAGTCGCCCAAATTGCTTTGTCTTTAGGTTATACGCGGGGGCTGTTTGTACATGGCTTGGATGGTCTGGATGAAATTTCCCTGTTGGGTAAAACCAGGATTAATGAAATTAAAAACGGTTCTATCAGCACCTACGAAATAGCCCCTGAGGATTTTGGTTTTGCTCGCTGTACTCTTAAAGATATCTGTACGGGCACTCCGGAAGTGAATGCCGGCGTAATCAGAGATGTTTTCTCCGGGCGAGACAAGGGACCCCGTCGCCAGGCGGTTATTCTAAATGCTGCTGGAGCCCTGATGATCGGGGGTAAGGCCAATTCGTTCGCCGAAGGGATCCAGTTGGCCGGCGAAATTATTGCCAGCGGAGCAGCCCGGGATAAACTACAGCAGTTGATCACTGCTTCGCAAGCATTCAGGTCGGTGGCTTAGGATGTCCCGGGCCAAATATTCTACCACCCTGTGGAATCGATATTACTCCGGTAAAATACCGGTAATTCCTGATATCAAAAGCAGGTCACCGCAAGAAGGTGACCTGCTTTGCGGACGGGACCCGGTAAAATTGGCCCAAGCTTTGGCCGCAGCGGGCGCGCCGGTACTTTCGGTGGTCACCGAACCGAAACATTTCGGGGGTACACCGGAATTGCTGCAGCGGATTGCGCAGGCTACCGCGCTGCCGGTTTTACGCAAGGATTTTATTAATAGTCGCGCCCAATTGCAGGAGAGTGTGGAACTGGGGGCCAGCGCAGTATTGCTTATTGCTTCGATGCTGGCCAAAGAGCAGTTGTTTGGGCTGGTTGAAGATGCGGTAAGGCTGGGTTTGGAGCCCTTGGTGGAAACCCATAACGAAGCGGAGGTTATGGCTGCTAATGAATTAAAGTTGCCGATCATTGGCATTAACAATCGTAATATTGTGCAATTAGAGCTGGATGACGGCAGTGTGGGTACTACTGAGAGGCTGGCCGGCTTAGTACGCCCGGGGGTTTTAGTGGTTAGTGAAAGTTCTATCGCTAATGCTGCAGATGTGCTGCGAGCTAAAGCAGCCGGTGCCCACGCCGTGCTGGTGGGGACTGCCATTTTGCGGGCTAAAGATGCGGCAGCTATGTACTGTAATCTTAGTGCACCAAGGGTGCCGGTGCTAAACAATGACCCGAGTTAAGATTTGCGGCTTAATGAATGAGGAAGATGTTGCGCTGTGCGTTAAAGCCGGGGTGCATGCCGTAGGGTTTGTGGTGGATTACCCGGTGCCGGTACCATGGAACTTGACCAAGGACGCAGCCGTAGAACTAATTGCCCAAGTGCCACTTTTGGTAAGCTCTTGTGTGGTAACGGGGGGGCCGGTAGAGGGGATTATGGCTATAGCTGAAGCCACCCGTTCTGATGTCGTGCAGCTTCATTATCAAGAAACGTTACTGGAGGTAAAGGAGTTAGCTCATCGGCTGAGTCTGCTGGGTATTAAAACGATTAAGGCTTTGCGCATTGATAGGGGCGGGCAGTGTGCTTTTGAAATTCCTGATCCGGTTATGGCGGCCCGGGCTCTTGCCAAGACTAAAATCTCTGCTTTAGTGGTAGATTCCTATACCGCCTCACTACCGGGAGGTACAGGGGTTGCTGTCGACTTGTCAACATTTAAAGCCATCCGGGAGGCGATTACTTTACCGGTAATCCTGGCCGGAGGCTTAAATCCGGATAACGTGCTGCAAATTATTCACCAGACTAACCCCTATGCAGTTGATGTGCTGACTGGTGTAGAGGAGCGGTCTGATCGGAAGGACCCGGCCAAGGTTTACCGGTTTATGGAAAGTATCAGGGGGGTGTCAAGGGGATGGGGTTGTTGACACAACCCTGTGCGAACGGGTTCATGGCGTGGCTGGATTAAGTTTGATTGTCATTCTGAGCGTAGCGAAGAATCTAGTTTTTCATGGTTTGGCAGCATCTACTGGAGTGAGAAGGCAAAAAGGGGACAGGCATCTTTTTTCCAAAACCGAAAAAAGCAGCCTGTCCCCTTTTTGGTACCAAATCGAAAAAAGCAGCCTGTCCCCTTTTTGGTATGCTTCCTTAACAAAATTATTCACTCTGTTCAAATTAAGCTTGTCATCCTGAGCGCAGCGAAGGATCTGGTTTTAAGATTCTTCGCTGCGCTCAGAATGACAGGCTTAAAAAGTTCTTAATTCTTGTATTCATAGCAATGACAGGATGCTGTGGCAGGTAACGTTGTTGCTTCATAAATCCACTGTGTTAAAGGGTTTAGGCGTCTGATTGGCGAAATAAGAAGCATGCAAAATGCGGCAGAGATTGTAAAAGCTGTGCGCCTGGAGGTATATAAACAGCTATTTAAACTAATTTGAGCAATTTGAATATCTATGCAAAGGAAGGTATAGATTACTATGTACAAAATTTCAGTAGCCGGCACAGGCTACGTCGGCCTTGTGGCCGGAGTGTGTTTCGCCGAAGTGGGCCACCAGGTTACCTGTGTCGATATTGATGAACAAAAGATCAATCTGCTGAAGCAGGGCATCTCTCCGATCTATGAAGCAGGTTTAGAAGAGTTGATGCAAAAAAACTATGTCGCCGGCAGGCTCAAATTTACCACTGATTTTATTCAAGCTTACAAAGACGCAAACGCCATTTTCATCGGGGTAGGCACGCCTGAGCAGCCCGACGGTTCCGCCAACTTGTCTCACATAGCTACCGTCGCCAGGCAAATAGCGGAAACCATCGTTGGGGATTGTCTGGTGGTGGTAAAATCAACCGTCCCGGTTGGTACAAATGACAAGGTGGAGCAGTTTATTCATGATTTTTTGGTTCATGATGTTAGGGTCGAGGTGGCCAGTAATCCTGAATTTTTGGCCCAGGGCACGGCGGTACGCGATACTTTAGAGGCGCCTAGAATTATTATCGGCACCGACAGCAAATGGGCCCAAGAGTTGTTGATGCAGATATATGAACCGTTTAATTTACCAATTGTTTCGGTAAGCAGGCGCTCGGCGGAGATGATTAAATATGCCGCCAATGACTTTTTGGCCTTGAAAATATCCTATATGAATGATATCGCCAATCTCTGCGAATTGGTGGGTGCGGATATCCAGGATGTAGCTCAGGGTATGTCGTTCGATGAGCGTATTGGCAGTAAATTCTTGAATGCCGGTATTGGCTATGGCGGCAGCTGTTTCCCCAAGGATACCAAGGCGCTGGATTACCTGGCCAGGCAGAACGGTTATGAGCTGCGGACGGTGCAGGCTGCCATTACCGTGAACAATGAACAGAAGACGGCATTATATAGGAAGGCTTCGAACCGGCTGATTACTTTTAGCGGCCTGAAAGTGGCGGTGTTGGGGCTTACTTTTAAGCCCGGTACTGATGATTTGCGAGAGGCACCGTCCCTGGTGAATGTTCCAATGCTGTTGGAGCGGGGGGCCCAAGTATATGCTTATGACCCCGCGGGCAGTGCTAACTTTAGGCAGCGGTATCCCGAGGGTGAGTATAATATTACATATGTTGACAAACCGGAAGCGGCGTTGGATGGCGCTAATGTTTGCTTTATTTTCACCGAATGGGGCGAGATTAAAGCGGTGCAGCCGGGGGATTATAAAAAGCTGATGCGGACGCCGCTGGTTTATGATGGCAGGAATGTGTATGCCATAGAGGTGATGCGGGACGCGGGAGTGGAGTATTATTCTGTCGGCAGAGCGGCTGTGGTAGATAATAAGGCTGGTAAGCGGTAGTACACGCGGCCAAAACCACCGGCTGTATATTGCTTAGGGTAATTGGTCTGGAGTAGGTTTAAAATTCCTCACTTCGTTCGGAATGACAGCTGTAGAGGGTGCCCCTACGATATAGATATCTAATTAAAAGGAGATAGCTGTTTACATGAAACCGGGATACATAGAAATAGACCACACAAAGACCTATTTAATTACCGGGGCGGCGGGGTTTATCGGCTATTTTCTGGCCAAACGGCTGCTGGAGCAGGGTTGCCAGGTGGTTGGTATTGATAATCTAAACGACTATTACGATGTGGCTTTAAAGCAGGCCAGGCTTGACGCGCTTATGCAAACAGATAGCAGCAGCGGCGTATTCAACTTCATCAAGGGCGACATTGCAGACAAGGATATGGTTAATACTATATTCCGTAAGTACAAGCCCGGCATTGTGGTGAATTTGGCAGCTCAGGCGGGGGTGCGTTACAGTATCGACAATCCTGATGCTTATATCCAGAGTAATATCATCGGGTTCTTTAATTTATTGGAGGCCTGCCGCCATTCATATAGTGATTATCAAGGGGTCGAACATCTGGTTTACGCCTCATCAAGCTCGGTCTACGGGGCCAATCAAAAAGTCCCCTTTGCTGAGGATGATTTTGTGGACAATCCGGTCTCGCTTTACGCCGCCACCAAAAAGTCAAATGAGCTGATGGCTTATACTTACAGCCATCTCTATAACATACCGGCTACCGGGTTAAGGTTTTTCACCGTTTACGGCCCTATGGGCCGCCCGGATATGGCTTATTTTTCTTTCAGCCAGAAGATTATGCACGGCGAACCGATTAAAGTTTTTAACCATGGTGATATGTACCGGGATTTCACTTACATTGATGATATCGTGGCCGGGGTGGAGCGGATATTGTGTAATCCGCCTGATCACGATGGCGTGCGGCACAAGGTATATAATATCGGCAATAATAAACCGGAGCAGCTGATGTATTTTATTGAGGCTTTGGAAAAGGCACTGAGCCAGGTCACCGGTCAAAGTATGGTGGCCGAGAAAGAATACCTGCCCATGCAGATGGGCGATGTGCCCAGGACTTACGCTTCGACTGCCGAGCTGGAGCAGGCTTTCGGATTCAAGCCCAGCACAAGCATTGAGGATGGGTTGCTGAAGTTCGCCCAGTGGTTCAAGGAATACTACGGGTATTGAGTTAAATATATCGTGCAATAGTGTTAAGTTGGGGACGTTTCTTGACTTTGAATTTGATGGGAGGTCAAACATGAGTATTAAGCTGGTCATCTTTTCTGATTACGCCTGACCATTTTGCTTTATCGGCAAAGGTATTGTCGAAAAACTGAAGCAGGAATATGTTATAGAGGAAGAGTGGGTGGGCTATGAGCTGCACCCCGAGACGCCGCCTGAGGGAAAGCTGCTGCGGCAGATGTTTCCCAATTATGATCCTACTACGATGATTGTTAACTTAAACCGGGCCGGGGCGCCTTACGGCATCACGTTTAGTCCGCTTGAGCTGGTGGCCAATACCCGGCTGGCTCTGGAGGCCGGCGAGTTCGCCCGGGATGCCGGGCTTTTTGAGCAGGCTCATGAATGCTTGTTACGCGCTTATTTCCAGGCCGGGGAGAATGTCGGCGATAAGGAAACCCTGCTCAGGCTGCTGGGCGAAATTGGTCTGGACCGGCAAGCACTAAGCGAGGCCCTGGACAACGGCACTTATGCTTCCCGGTTGCAGCAGGCCCGTGCACGAGCTCGGGCGCACGATGTCACGGCGCTGCCGACTTTTGTGATTGAAGGTAGTAGGGATAAGATTGTAGGCGCCAAGCCCTATGAGGCTTTTAAGCGGCTTCTGGATGCGCATGTAAACGGTTAGTTGCTGCAAGGGGTGTTTTGGTATGAAAAAAGTAAAATTGACTCGGGCTGTCTGGCAAAGAAAGCCGCAAACCCAGGTGGTGCCAAATAAAAAAGCACAAGGTAAAAAGTATGCTTGCCGTAAAAAAAATCAAGTCGGGGACGGCTCTTGACTTGAACGCCCCAAGGAAAAGGAGGCGCCCTACTCGATGAATATTTTAGTCACCGGCGGTGCCGGGTATATTGGCTCACATACCTGCGTTGCTTTGCTTGAGGCAGGTCATACGGTGATGGTGGCAGATAATCTTTGCAATAGCCAAGCTGAGACTTTGGAGCGGGTAAAACAGATTACCGGCCGGGAAATCACTTTCTACCAGATTGATGTGACCGATGAAGCAGCGACCAATACCGTGTTTGCCAGTCAGTCGATTGACGGGGTTATTCATTTTGCCGGACTTAAAGCGGTGGGCGAGTCTGTAGCGAAGCCTTTGGTATATTATTATAACAACCTCGTCAGCACCATGGTCCTGGCTAAAGCATGTCAGAAGTACGGCGTGAAGCGATTTGTGTTTAGCTCATCGGCCACGGTTTATGGGGAAAATCAAGTCCCCTTTGTGGAAAGCATGCCTCTTTTGCCGTCTACGAACCCTTATGGTGAATCGAAAGCGATTAGTGAGCGGATGCTTACCGATATCGCCAAAGCAAATCCAGATTGGTCGGTGGCATTACTGCGGTATTTCAACCCGGTGGGTGCCCATGCGAGCGGATTGATTGGCGAGGTGCCTACTGGTATTCCTAACAACATAATGCCTTATATCACTCAGGTGGCCAAAGGCAAGCTTGATAAACTGCGTGTGTTTGGTAATGACTATCCAACAGTGGACGGTACAGGCGTGCGCGATTATATTCATGTGCTGGATTTGGCCGAGGGGCACGTGACAGCATTGGATAAACTCACTAAAGGAGTACATGTTTATAATCTGGGGACCGGTCATGGCATTAGTGTATTGCAGTTGGTAAAGGCGTTTGAGGAGGCCAATGATCTGCATTTGCCCTACGAAATAACAGCCCGGAGACCTGGCGATATTGCTGAATGCTATGCAGATGCCTCAAAGGCCAAGAGGGATTGGGGTTGGACAGCCAAGAGGGACCTGGTGGACATGTGCCGAGATGCCTGGCGTTTTGAAAGTGTGTCAAAGGAACCGTCCCCTTGACACAAAAAGGGGACAGGCTGCTTTTTTCGGTTTTTGAAAAAATGCCTGTACCCTTTTTGTTTGTTTACCTAGTCAGATCGCAGAGCGGCCGTTATTCTAATTAGAACCAAGGCTATTAGTACACCTGCGGTATCTACTAGAACATCAAGCACGAGCGGGCTGCGGGCCGGTACGGTGGATTGGTACAATTCGTCTAAGAAGGCAAAGGAAATAGCCACCAGGCCGCTTATGATGTAGGGGTGCCTGATGTTTTTTATATTAGTAAACAGTATCAGCAGGAGTACGGTAAAAACTTGGTACTCCACAAAGTGGCCTATTTTCCTGATTACCATGTTAAAACAACTGTAGGAGTCGACGGAGATGGGGCTGTTTCCTCTTAACCACTCGGGTAACAGGGCGCTTAGTTTATTGAGGGTTTGTAAAATTATTTCTGTAATACCGGAAGTGTTAAAGCCCGGTACGGACGAGCCAAAAAACATAATTAGCATCCATGCTGCTGTGAGCGCAATTAATGTGGTCGGTTTCATTATCTGGCCAACTCTTTTCCCATAAGCTTTTCGTTAAACCTGTTGCTGTTATTTTATACCAGCGATTGTGGATCAACAACGTTTTATTAAGAATTAGTATTTTTATGATTAAAACCTTTAGCAAAAGTTAACATGAGTCTAGATATTGCTAAAAAGTGTTATTTGTAATGCAAAAATATGCGGGTAATGTTATAATTAAGTAAATATGGTTTGTAATGATTATGAAAGGGGGCTCGTGACTATATTGCAACTAACACTGTAATTATCACTGTACCGGCCCCGTTGGGTTAGTGAAGAAGCAGTATTAGCTAGTTAGTTGCTCCTGTATCTAACCCCTCCGAAAGCTTGTTTTTCAGGGGGAACTAGTTAGCAAATAACCTAGTAATATAGTCAATTTGCATAGGACTGTCGAATTACTGTCTTGCTATGGCTCATTTGGGGCCGAGCCCTGGCTAACTGGCATGTCTGGATTTACTTGGTAAAAAATTCTTTTATTATTATATGAAGGAGGTTGTGTTTTGCGAAAAAAATATTTTATGATCGTCTTGTTGATCCTGGTATTTTCCATTTCCGCTGCGGGGTTTGCTTCCGCTGCCGGTTTTTCCGATGTGCCGGACAACTACTGGGCTAAAGCCCAAATTGACAAATGGGTTGATCAGGGTTTAACGGGCGGTTACCAGGATGGTACATTCAAGCCAGGCCAGCAAATTAGCCGGGTCGAATTTGTGGCGCTGGTCAACCGGTCGTTTAACATTCAGGGCAGTGGTAACGCTGCTGGTTTTAATGATGTTAATGCCACTGCTTGGTATTACGGTGAGGTGGACAAGGCCAGTTATATGGCCGGGTACCAGGACGGCACTTTCGGTCCGAATAAGTCCATAACTCGGCAGGAAGCAGCCGCCATTATAGCTAGGCTGATGAGCCTGAAAGCGTCCGGTCAGGATGTGCTGAGCGCGTTTAACGACAGCGGCAAGATTTCGCCCTGGGCCAGGGACGCGGTTAGCGCGGTAGTTGAGAATAAGCTGATGTCGGGTTACACCGATGGAAGCTACAAGCCGGGCAGCCCCATTACCAGAGCCGAGGCTGTGGTTACGCTGGACAGGGCTATTGGAGGCGTAACTCCGATTACCGAAACGGTAGTTTATGATACCGCCGGCACTTATGGTCCCGAGCAGGGCGTAGAAGTGGTTGCCGGCAACGTAACTGTAAATGTACCGGATGTAACGCTCCGGAATATGACCATCAGAGGCAATTTAATCTTAGGCGCAGGCATCGGCGATGGCGAAGTTGATTTGATGAACGTTACCGTGCTCGGCAAGACCATTGTCCGGGGCGGCGGTACTGACAGCATCGTGTTTACGGACTGCGTTATCGGCGATTTGGTGGTAGAGATTGACGATGCTACCAAGACCGTGCGTATCGTGGCTGCCGGCAGCACCGCTATAGAGTCTGTAGAAGTGCGCGGCAACACCATCTTGTACACCACGGATGATGGTTCGGTTAACGAAGTTACTATCCCCGAAGGTTACCATGCGGAACTGATTGGTAATTACGGCAATGTAACTATTACCGACAAAGCTACGGTTACGATTGACGGCAGCGTCGAGAATCTAACAATTTCCGAAGATGCGGCAGGCACTGTTGTCACGATGAGTAAGGATTCCTCCATCGGGACGCTAACACTGGACGGCAAGGCTGATGTTAAAGGTGAAGGCACCATTGAATCGGCTGTAATCAACGCCGATGGTTCCACAATTGAACAGGAGCCTGAAGAAGTTGAGATACCTGATGACATAACCGCTACAGTAAATGGGGAAAGAATCAACCCCCCTAGTCCCGGCGGCGGTGGCGGCGGTGGCGACCCGGTCACAGAATTGAAAGTAAACTCAGTAACCTTTGTGGTTAACGGTACTGACGTAGAAGTTTTAGGGGTCGATAATACTTTCACGGTTAATTTAGAGGACAATAATGATACAGATATGTTTACTGAATTGACGATTGAAGCAACTAACAACGCAACTAAAGCAACTATTTCTTTAACGGGTTTTGATCAAAAAGAGGTTACATTTAATAATGGTACTGCAAATGTTAGTGTCAAAACACTACTTGGTGCCCTAGATACCGGAGAGCCGGGCATAAGCTTACAAACACTAAGGAATTTAATAAACTCCGGCAGCCCAACAATTAAAATATTCAGCGCAAGCAGTAATAAAACAGTTACAGTAGACATACAATTACCACCTGTATAACTCTAAAAATGTGTGCCAAGGGGACGGTTCCTTTGACACAAAATTAGACAGCCCTGGAGTTAAATTATTGACTAGAAAGAGCCGGCACCTCAATTAGAGGAGTCGGCTCTTTTGTGCGGGGGGGAGGTTGTCAATGGGGACAATTTCGGTGACAACATAAGAAAAGGCGCGTTTGTCACCGAAACCGTCCCCATGACAACCGTGTGCTTAAAATTGTCTTTAGCGTACTTAAATGCACTTTAATGCATTTGCGTTGGATAAGGAAACTGGGTGCTGTATTACCACGTTGGGTGGTTCGGGTGCTGGTTGGTTTAGTAGGCTTCATTTATATTGTTCCTTTGCTCGGCCTGGCTATGTAAAAGATTTTTAATGCACTGCTGACTAAGTTATACAGAAGTGCATAGCTTGGCTTGATCAATGTAGTTTAAATTTAGAATAATTAAACAATTGCAACTAAAATGAACCTTGGTACCAATATTGCATCATTAACTTTTAAAACAACTTTTAAAACTTTTAATTAACGTTTATTGGATTTGCAATGCCGGTTGTAAACAAAAGATGTAACTGTTTTTTAAATGAGTAAGTTTAATAATATAAACCGAGAGATGGGTGATAAAAGTTGACTTTGAAAGAGAAAAAGTTATGTTATGCAACTGTTGTGGAGAAGGGGCGCATTTGATTTTGCCGTGGTGAGCGTAGCCTCGGTAATTACGGTTGAACAAGGGGTTTGCACAGATGCTCGTTTAATTCTCGGGGCTGTAGCGCATTACCCGGTAAGGGCCAAGGCAGTCGAGGAAATGTTGGTAGGCAAACCTATTAGCGAGGAGATTGCCATAGCGGCAGCCGAAGAAGCGCTGGCGGGCGCAAAGCCGCTCAGCAAAAACGCGTATAAAGTTCAGATAGCCAAGACACTGGTTAAACGGGCGGTTATGGGGGCAAAGGAATTGTAAATATGGATAGTATAAATGCTTGTCAATCCGATGGTGGTTCACAAAAGCTTCCCAAGTTGTGGACGTCTAATTTTAGCTTTATTTTTCTGGCTAGTTTATGTAATGGGATGGCTTTTCAAGCGCTTAACGTTTCTCTGCCCGTATATATTGACAAGCTTGGTGGTTCTGCCGGTCTGACCGGACTGGCTATGGCCACCCTTACGGTAGCCGCTGTGCTAATTCGGCCTTTTGTTGGCTTGTCGCTGGATAGATACGGACGCAGATTGATTTTTGTCGGCGGACTGCTCTTATTTTTAGTACCTTCAATAGCGTATATATTTATAGTTCCATTTTGGGTGCTATTGATGTTGCGATTTATCCAGGGTTTCGGATGGGGTATTTTCCATACAACGGCGGGAACAGTGGCCTCCGATATTGTTCCACCAGTTAGATTAGGGGAAGGTATAGGTACCTTTAATGTAACCGGTAGCATTTCATTTGCGTTGGCTCCATTGATTAGTCTATGGATCATTAATCAATATTCATTTCGCACCTTGTTTGTAGTAATTGCGCTGTTTTCTGTTGCCGCCATCATTTTTTCCCAGGCCGTTAAGTACCCTTCATTGGAACCATGTCCCCTGGAGCGCAAGCTGGAGTTTGTTTCCCAAAAGGCGTTGCGACCGGCTCTGGTGATCTTGTTAGTGGCCATATCGCATAGCTCAGTTCTGTCTTTCCTGGCTATTTTTGCCCGGGGCAAAGGAATAAGTAACCCCGGATTGTTCTTTGTACTTATGGGCCTGACAACTTTGTTTTCCCGTCCATTGTCGGGTAAATTGTTGGATCGTCTGGGCAACAGGGGATTTGACCTGGCCATTATTGTTTCCATTCCTACGCTGGCTTTAGCATTGTGGATGGTGGCATTTACCGGTGCCGCCTGGCACTTGGCAGTTAGCGGGGCGGTTTTTGGGATTGCTGCCGGAACGATTCAGTCTTCGATGCTGACAATGTCTATTAAATTGCTTCCCGGTAAGCGGGGCACGGCAAATGCCATGTATGGGACGTTTTTAGACACGGGGACAGCGACTGGGTCTATATTATGGGGCGTAGTGGCTGGTTTGGTTGGGTATCAAGTGATGTTTGGTTTAACTATTGTTCCTGTTTTGCTTTGTTTGTTGGTTTATTTTGTTGGTAAACCAAGCTCTGTCATTCTGAGTGAGACTAAGTGATGAAGCTAGATTCTTCGCTGCGCTCAGAATGACATTTTTTTTTGCATTTTGTTTGACTCTTTAGGCTTTTGATTATTGTTTGAGTTTATTTACGATTTTTCTGTATTTGCGGCTGACGGTGGCTTGGCTGACGCCGAGCGCTTTGGCTGCTTTGGTGGTTGACTTGTGTTGTTTCATGGCCATGGTCACCAGTTCTTCTTCAACCTCGGAAAACGCTTGTTCCAAGGGGATTACTTGCGTAAACTTGGTAAGCTGTTTGACTGCTGCGGTGTCACGCTGCATTAGAATTCGTTCCACTGTCATGGCGTCAATTACATCGCTGTCGTTTTTGATGGCAATGCGTTGGATTAGGTTTTGTAATTCGCGAACATTGCCGGGGAATGAATAACCTTCCAGTAATTCGATTGCTCCGTTTGAGAGACGCAGTTGGCGTTGGTATATTTGATTAAACTTGGCCAGGAAGTGATTGGCCAGTAAGGCAATATCCTCTTTGCGATCGCGCAGGGCCGGAATTTCGATGGGAAACACGTTAATCCGGTAAAACAAGTCCTCGCGGAATTTACCTTGGCTGACAAGTTCGGCCAGGGGACGGTTGGTGGCGGCAATGATTTGAATGTCAAATTTTACTGGTACGGTGGCGCCAATTGGGTAGACTTCACGTTCTTGAATGGCCCTTAGTAGTTTTCCCTGGGTGATATGAGGCAGTTCCGAAATTTCATCAAGAAAAAGGCAGCCTTTATGGGCTTTTACAATTAACCCTTTTTTGCCTTGTTGGTTGGCACCCGAAAAGGCACCCCGCTCATAACCGAACAATTCGCTTTCGAGCAAGGATTCTGGAATAGCTGCGCAATTAATTTTAATTAATGGTTGGTCACGGCGCTCACCCAGTGAGTGAATTGAGTTGGCCACAATCTCCTTGCCAACGCCTGATTCACCGCTTAACAGTACTGTAGCAGAAAATTGAGCCACGCGTTCGGCTTCTTTCATTACATTATGCATCAATGGACTGGTGTATAGAGGCACTACCCCATGCACTTTGGTAACGCGTTCGCGCAGTTGCTCCAATTCTTTACGATAGCTCTCAGTTAGTTTGCGTGTTTGTTCCAGTTCCCGTTGGAGGTGGGCCATTTCCGTCAGGTCGCGCGAGGCGATCACGATTCGCTCCAATCTGCCCGAATCATGCAAAACCGGATTCCCGACGTAAAGTCGGGGCGATTCTGTATCTCCTTGCAGAGAGACCTTTTGTTTTTTCTTTTGTACTTCGCCAATTATTTTTTGGATATATTTGTTTACCGTTTTTAGTTTCAATAGGCTCTGTCCAATTAATGTGCCAGGGGGGGTATTCCACTGCGAGGATATATAGTGGTTGCTTACCCGTAAGAGTTTGCCATGGGCATCGACGATAATTATCTCGTCGTAAATGGATGATAAAACAGCGGTCAGGTCAATATTAAGCTGTTTGACAAAGTCCAATTCCATGGCTACTTTTTCCACCGAGGGAAGGTCTTTTAAAATTAAAGCAAACCCGGTGACCTTCTGATACATTACCAGGGGCACAAAATCCACCAGAATAGCCGCTTGAGTAGAGGAAGTGGTGATAAATTGGTTTAGTAAGGAGCTTTGCGTATTATACACCTGCTGAAAGCTGTCCAGGCCTAATAGTTCATCCATGCGCAAATCCGGCAGAGATGCTTTGGGAACGCGCAGCACTTTGAGGGCCTCGGCATTGCTATTCACTACTGCATAGTTAAGATCGACAATCATCAGACCGCGCGATATCGAAGCAAATAAACTACGCATCCAGGCTATATCACTGTTTGTACCAGTAGACGTAATAAATAGCAAAAAGTCTTCTCGCATGATGTATTTTAAGCCGTCCTCACCATAAACCAGGGTTACTGTTTCAGAAAGAACGTCCAATGCGCGCGAGGTTAGGTCCAGCAAGGGTATTATGTTAAGTGGCGGGCCGCTTACTAATTGCTCTAGGGTTTTCTCGTCTGGTGCTTGCTTGGCCGATAATAGGTTGAAACTTTTCACCGCAAAGATGTTCTCCCCGCTTTTAATAAACACATAGTCGTGTTCCTCTTGATTAAGCCTTTCGGATACTTCATTCAAACTAGTCAATTCATCAACGAAAATGGGATTATGCAGGAATGTCCCTAGTTCCATCTTTATACGCTCCTGTCTGATATTGTAATTCATTAGGATGTGTACTTACTTAATAAATACAACGATGACTAAATTATGCACTGGTGCATAGCTGAATGTTATTAATATATCAGTAAATTTAGAAAAATGCAATGATTGAGGTAGCAAGCCCTTTGGCACAAATGTTGCTTATTAAAGTTGTATAAGATTTACCATCTTTTATTGCAGGTAATCCATGGGGTAAATGGTTACATGGCAAAAGATAATTACGAACGAGGTGCGCCAAAATTGGTGGCCGGAAACTTTAACAAGGAGGGAACAACAATGACGGTTAGTGAGGAAATTAAAAAGGTCAAGGTTATGACCGATAGGCTGCAGAAGCTTAAGCTGGAATGGGAAGAAGCGACTGCCGATGTATATGTTGACGATACCATTTTATTTACCAAGTCTTGGAAGGAGACTGAGGGACAGCCCCTTGATCTGAGGTGGGCCAAGGCGTTCGCCAAACGGATGGAGGAGTGCTCCATACTGATTAGAGATGACGAGCTTATTGTGGGTTCACTGACTAAATTCATCAGAGGCAACAATGTGCTGGTGGCTATGAAGCCTCGCGAAGTGCTCGCGATGGTGGAGAAGGGGCAGTTCGACCGTAAATTGAGTGATATCTCCACCACTAATATTGATCCTGAAGATTTAAAGCTTTTGAAAGAAGACGCCGAGTATTGGGTGGAGCATATGCCCAAGGTGAACTATGTTAACGAAGCTTTAAAGGAAGAGCTGGGCGAGGGGCACTTTGATTTGATGTTTGACCGCGGCATGGTTTTTGAGGGCCGCGCGGTAAGGGTTAACCCGGACCGGGGGTTGTTTCAGGGTTGGGGCGCTTTTGGTGGTGGTATAGCGCAGCCTAACGCGCGAGTAATTCACAACGGTCTTAATCATATCATTGCCCTGGCCAAGGCGGAAATGGCCAAGATGATGGAGTCGGGGGCCGGCTTGCCTGGACCTTCAGCGGCGGCTTTTAGGAAATACAATTTGCTGAAGTCTTGCATTGTATCCTGTGAAGCGATTATTAATTTCGCCCAAAGACACGCCGAACGGGCCAGAGATTTGGCTGCAAAGGAAAGTAATTCAGCGCGGAAAAAAGAACTGGAGCGGATCGCCGAGGTTTGTGAGTGGGTGCCGGCCAATCCCCCCCGGAATTACTGGGAAGCCGTGCAATCTTTACGGTTTTTACACTTGGCTTGCTGGAAAGAGAGTTCCGAGCGGCCGGAGGTTCCTGTAGGCCGAGTTGATCAAATACTGTTCCCTTATTATGAAAAGGACTTGCGGGAAGGTAGATTGACCCGCCAGGATGCGGCTGAACTACTGGGCGCTTTTTGGCTGAAAATTAGAGAGACCGAGAATTTGGTGACCATCAAACGGGAGCACCGGGCAGCCCCGGGTACCCTTTTGCCTAATGTAACTCTTTGCGGCCGGGACGAAAAGGGCCGGGATTTAACTAACGAGGTATCGTGGCTGGTTTTGGAAGTCATGCGGCAGATTAAGCTTTCCGAACCTGCTGTATACATTCGGTATCATGAGAGTATGGACGAAGAGTTTATGCTGCATGCGTTGGAATGCAACCGTGATTTTGGCGGCGGTAATCCTGCTTTTCTAAATGATAAATTGGGTACCGACCGGTACTTGGCCCGAGGCGTTAAGCCAGAAGACGCGGTGGGTTGGAACGCCAGCGGATGCCTGGGCTATCACCTGGACTGCGCAGAGCACATGGCCGGCATGTTTAGCCTGAACCAAGCTAAAATCTTTGAGCTGACTCTTTATAATGGTTTTGATCCTCGGACCGGTAAACAGCTGGGTTTACAGACTGGTGATGCCGCCACATTTACTTCTATGGAACAATTATATGAAGCCTTTTTCAAGCAGGAAGATTATTTTGCTGATATATTGCGCAAGCACTATTTTATTTGGTGGAGCTCTGAAAATCTGCATAGCCCCATGAGCGGCCTTAGATGCGCCATGCTTTACGAGGATTGTATCCCCAGCGGGTTAACATCCCGGGAAGGCGGGGCCCGGTACCCTGTATGCGCCGCGTCCTGGATTGGTGACCGGGGGATGACTGATATAGCGGACGATTTAGCTGCCATTAAGTATCTGGTGTTTGATAATAAGAAGGTTACAATGGCTGGGCTGATGGAGGCCTTAAAAGCTAATTGGGATGGCCAAGAAGATTTGCGCCAGATGTGCTTGAACGCGCCCAAGTATGGCAACGATGACGATTATGTTGATGAGATATTTAACTATGTTTCCTTAAAGACGCAGGAAATTCTGCAGAGCCGGCCGGATCCCTTCACCGGTGAAAAGCCGATGTTGTTCAAAGGCGCGGCTGCCGGGCACGTAACCCAGGGCGCTTCAGTGGGGGCGCTGCCCAACGGTAGAAAGGCCGGAACACCGCTGAACGACGCGGCTACATCGGCTATGCCCGGGGTGGATGTAAAAGGTCCCACCGCGTTAATTAACTCGGCAACCAAGGTGCCGCACGCCTGGGAAATGGCTGGACATACGCATAACATGAAGTTTTCCAGAGCATTGCTGAATACTCCGGAAAAATTGAAAAAGTTGGGTTCGCTGGTCAAGACTTTTTGCAACCGGGGTGGGTGGCATATTCAATTTAACATTCATAGCTCGGGAGAATTGCTGGAGGCACGTAAAAATCCTGAAAAATACAAGAATTTATTAGTCCGGGTAGGCGGCTACAGTGCGTATTTTGTGGACCTGCCGCCGGAACTGCAGGATGAAATCATCACCCGGACCATGCATGAAGTGTCGTAGTTAAAAAGTGTGCCAAGGGGACGGTTCCTTTGACACAAAATTAAAATTAAAAGCTAAAAAAGTGTGTCAAAGGAACCGTCCCCTTGACACAAAGGAACCGTCCCCTTGACACACATTGACACACAAAGGCAAGTCAGCCTGAGAGGAAGCAGGTGTGGATCATAAACGGAATGATATTTAACATTCAGCGCTACAGCATTGATGATGGCCCGGGAATTAGGAGTACGGTGTTCATGAAAGGGTGCCCCTTAAGGTGTTTATGGTGTTCTAATCCGGAGTCACAGAATCCCTGGCCGGAAGTAACGCACAGAGATTCGGTCTGCAACAAGTGCGGCCTGTGCGTGGAAGCCTGTGAAACAAAAGCTATTTCCACCGATGACCATGGCGTGCATATAGGCAGGCAACTCTGTGTTCGGTGCGGTAAATGTGTAGAGGTTTGTGTCCCCGAAGCCCTCCGGTTTATCGGCCGGGAAATGTCTGTGGATGATGTGTTCAAAGAGATAGCCAGGGACGCAGACTACTACCAGGATTCGGGTGGGGGAGTAACAGTTTCTGGCGGTGAGCTTCTTTACCAGCCGGAATTTACGGCGGCGCTGCTGAAAAGATGCCGGGAAACCGGTATGCACACCTGCATAGATACATCGGGGTATGGGAATACAGCAGCACTGGAGAGCATTCTGCCGTATACGTCCCTGGTGCTGTTTGATCTAAAACATATGGACCAGCTTAAGCACCAAGAGCTGACCGGGCACTCCAATGAATTGATAATGCAAAATTTAGCACTAATTGTGGCCCGGGGGGTACCCATGATAATCCGTGTCCCGGTAATTCCTGGATTAAACGATGCGGATGACGAGATTACGGCAATGGCCTGTGCTGTGGCAGAAATAACGAAGACGGCGCCATTTAACCTGTTACCTTACCATCGATATGGTATGGGCAAGTACAAAATGTTAGATCAAGAATATAAGTTGGGTGAATTGGCACCTCCAACGGATGCCAAGCTGCAAAGAGCCAAAGAAATTGTCGAATCCTTTGGAATTAACTGTGAGATCGTATTGTAAAAAAGAAGTCTCGATACTACTAAAAAATTACATGATTATTCCCTTTACTCAGTAATCCCCATCGATGAAATAAACATTTTTAATAAACAATTGTGCATTGCGGGGTGAAGCTGTCATCCTGAACGTTAGCGAAGGATCTAAATTCTTCACTTCGTTCAGAATTACCACGCGTACCCGC
>JAENYQ010000039.1 GCA_016841675.1 Desulfotomaculum sp. | reverse complement strand
AGCGAAGGATCTGGGCTTTAAGATTCTTCGCTGCGCTCTACAATGACAGGCTTAAAAGGTTCTTAAGTTCTTGCATTCATAGCAATGACACGACGCTGTACCACTTACTGAGTTAACGGTATAACCATGAAAAGTTATTAAAACTATTTTCAAGGGGGCTTGATGATGATTACTGTAATTGCCAAGCTTAAGTCTAAACCGGGTCAAGAAACCCTGCTGGCCCAAGGGTGTAAGCAACTGGCCCGGGAAGTACGCGAGAAAGAGGAAGGCTGCCTGATGTATATTCCCCACGTGGCGGCAGACAATCCCGCCGAAATCTTGTTTGTGGAAAAATACGTAGACCAGGCAGCCTTTGATGCGCATGTGCAAACTCCGTATTTTAAAACCATGACAGCCCAATTTAGGGCAATCCTGACTGAGGAGCCCTCATTGCAAATCATGAAAGAACTGGCTTAATTATTTAACCGACACATGGATACACTTTAGGCGCTATTTATTTTTAAATAGGTCGACGTACTGCCCATAACCTTCCGCTTCTAATTTGGCTACAGGAATAAAACGCAGGGAGGCGGAGTTGATGCAGTAACGTTTACCCGTGGGAGCAGGACCGTCGTCAAAAATGTGCCCCAGATGTGAATCCGCAGTGCCGCTCCGCACTTCGGTACGGTTCATGTTATGACTTAGATCTTTTTTCTCCTTTACATGCTCACCATGCAGGGGTTTCGTAAAGCTAGGCCAACCACACCCGGAATCAAACTTGTCCAGAGAACTAAAGAGCGGTTCGCCGGAAACCACGTCCACATAAATCCCTTCCTGCTGGTGATCCCAATACTCGTTGTTAAAGGGCGGCTCAGTGGCGTTATTCTGGGTAACTTCGTATTGAAGACTGGTTAATTTTGTTGTTAGTTCCTGATTATCTTGACCCTCGCCCCAATGGTGCAGCATAAAGTCTTCGCGCCCGGAACCCTTGCGGTACATGCCGTAATGAGCAGGGTTTTTGACATGATAATCTTGGTGGTAATCTTCGGCCGGGTAGAACTCAGACGCCGGTAGTATCTGTGTCGCTATGGGCCGGTCAAACCGGCCGCTTTGCGCCAGTACTTCCTTTGCTGCTTCGGCCTCACTTTTTTGCTCCTGGTCATGGTAAAAGATAGCCGTTTTATAAGACTGCCCCCGGTCATGAAACTGCCCCCCGGGGTCAGTAGGGTCAATCTGGCGCCAAAAGGTATCTAGAAGCTTTTGGTACGAGCACACAGCAGGGTCATAGGTTATTTGCACCGCTTCATAATGCCCCGTGTCCCCGGCACAAACTTCTTCATAGGTGGGGTTGTTACTTCTACCACCGGTGTATCCCGCCATGACCCCGACAACGCCGGCCATTTTTTGAAATGGCGCAACCACGCACCAAAAACAACCGCCCGCAAATGTGGCCAGTTTATAGTTAGCGTGCTCATTGTTTTCCTTTATACGACAGCACCCACTTAGACTTATTTTTCTGTAGCTAAGCTTTAAAATGTACATAAATTATGCTCAAAAAAAGAGTAATTCATGTACAAACGGGTTATTTATCTATCAGTCATTTATTCTTTTCATGGTAAACACAACTGCATTCGCGTTATCAGGGCACTGCAATTCTTGTACACTGTTAATCCAGTCATCGCTAGGTGTTTCCCTACAAGCAGCAGTTAAATAAGGAAACATAGCTGATAAGGCATAAAGGCAAAGCGGCGCATCTCCCTCAGGAATAATTAATGGATCTTTGAATATAAATTTTTGACCCAACTGACAGCCTGCTGAACAATACCCTTTAACCAATTTTACCTCTAATTCCAAATAAGCCACGGATAACATCCTCCATTTTTTCATATTCTTTATGCTTTACAAAAAGCAAATTTTATTCTAAATTATCTGACAACTATTACAAAATATCATAAAAACAGGTATAGTTCAATATTATAATCATTTTTTACCTGGCCTTAACTCAAGTTATTATTGGTTAAATAAAAAACGCTGTATTACGCACAATAATGATGGAGGTGATCGATTGTCTAAAGAATTTTTAAACCCGTTAAAGTACTCTGTAATTCAGGACTTACCTGAGTTTACGGGTATCACTAATGAACAACAATACCGGAACAAACTACAAAATTTTAAATACGAGGTAGCTCGGGAAACAGGGATACCCTTGGATGATGGCTACAACGGCAATTTAAAATCCCGGGAAGCAGGGGTAATTGGAGGACATATCGGCGGTAAAATAGGTGGTCATATGGTTAGGGAAATGATTCGTGCTTACGAAGCTTCATTAGTTAAAGCATAAAAAATTAAAGCTTAAAAAAAATCAAAAAAATTTAAATTTATGCTTATAATTTTCGCAAAACCGGCCATAATAGTATCACAAGGTTCGTAATGGCCGAGCCAAGAGCGCTACAGGGTCGCAAGGCTCTGTAGTGGTCGGCCAAAGGTTAATACAGGGTCCCACTAAGGCTCTGTATTAGCCGGCGGGCAGATCGGTAAGTGTTCTGGTAGGCTGTACTGCAGTCCAAACGATTGCAGTATGGTCACAAGGGATGCTTATCGGTCGAGCTAAGATTATTATGGGTGTCGAACAAACTTAACATGGTTGCCGGTAATTTTATTGTTAAGTCATTGGGTTTGCAGCAGTCGAGAGATTGTTGCAGGCTCATAAGATATCCATAATAGTCGAGCAAAGATCATTATGGGTGTCGTAATGGTCTATAGCAGCCGAAAGGTTGTTGTGGGCTACGTAGATACGCATAGTGGTTGTAGCGTAGGTCATTACGGGCTTTATCTACACCGAAACCCTCTTCCATATGGAAGAGGGTTTCATTATGTTTTATAAAATTTTTCCATATTCAATCGATATGTTATAATTTAAATAGCTAGTTTACTGACCGGGGATGAAAACCATGCAAATAATGCAGTCTAAAAAAGTTTTGTTTCACTTCTACCAACAAACCCAGAGGAACGAAGTATCCGCCACGGGCGCGCAGCTAAGCTATTACTTTATCATTTCTATATTTCCTTTCTTTATTTTCCTTTTAACCCTGCTGGACTACACACCATTGACGGACCAGAACACCTTGCAGCAGTTATCCGAACTTTTACCGACAACCGTTTTTGCAGTGGTTGAACAAATTGTTTTAGAAATTTCCAAGGCTAATAATGCTTCCCTGTTATCCTTTGGTATTCTGGGAACCATATGGACTGCTTCAAGAGGCACTTATGCCTTGATTCGCAGTATCAACAAAGCTTATGCAACCATAGAGAGCCGGTCCTTCTTAAAGTTAAACATGATTGGCATTTTAGCCACCTTTGCCCTAGCAATGGCGATTATGTTCTCGCTAGGTTTGATGGTATTCGGGAAGATAATCGGTGCTGCGGTTTTTCATAGCCTGGGCATGGAAACATTTTTCTTTTATCTGTGGTCATATCTGCGCTATCTTATTCCCGTCACAATAATATTTTTAACTTTTTCCATGCTGTACCTTTTAGCACCCAGTCTGCCGCTTCGCTTTAGAGACGTCTACCTCGGTGCGGTTTTTTCCACCTTGGGCTGGATTATTTCGTCTCAGCTTTTTGCCTATTACGTTAACAACTTCGGCAACTTTTTTAGCACCTACGGCAGCCTGGGCGGCATCATTGTTTTTTTGGTGTGGCTTTACATAAGCAGTGTGGTTATACTACTGGGCGGCGAAATTAATGCCGCTTTATTTAATCATTCCAACCGTTAACCGCAACTGAACATCCTAAAAGCTTGTTTGCGTAAATAAAAAGCTTTTTTTTAAAATAGTAGTTCTATGATATAATGACTTAATCCATGAATAAACCCAAAATTAATCCAAAAATCAAAGAAGGATATTAAAAGATGCCTGATAACAACGAAAAATTATCAATTGACGAATTAGAAGAAAGTAATGTAGCCCAAAAAAGAAAATCACACTGGCAAATGCTGACTCTAGCAGCATCTATAATCGCTATTATTTCATTAATTGGCATCTGGTATGTTAGCAATGAAAGAGCCTTTTTGCAAATCGAAAACAATAAGCTTAGAGTTGAAGCAGAAACACTTAAAGAAGAGCTTAGCATGTTACAAACTACCGCTCAAAATGACAACCCGGTCAATGATAATAACAGTCCGCAAACCGAAATTACACAAACCGGGACCGACCAGACAATCTATGTAGTCAAGCCCGGTGATACCTTGGCTGGAATATCTATTTCTTTATTTGGCACAGAGAGCTATGTATCTCAAATAGCCGAGCTTAACGGTATAAATGCTGAAGCTATATTACAGGTTGGCCAAAAGCTCAAAACCCCTAAAAAACCCGGTGAGTAAACCGGAAAACTTAGTTAAGCAATGGCAACTTTAGTTTAAATTTTTTAATTCTCTGCCTATTGAAAACGCCCTACCTATGTACTTACCTACACCGTAATAAGAACTATTGTCGGGTGCGTACAGCATGGGCTTTATTTGTTCGATGATCGGCTGTTCATCGGCCTGTAGGGTTTCATCTATCTTAACGTCGACAATTTCACCTATGAATTGCGTATGCAGGCCAATCTCAATTACCTGAATTACCTTGCACTCCAGGTTTAAAGGGAACTCCTTTATGTATGGAGCATCAACCAGCTCACTTGGCACCGCTGTAAGCCCGGTCTTGGCGAATTTATCTTCCTTGCGTCCGGAAACGATCCCAAAATAATCTGCTTCTCGGGCAAATTTTTCAGACGGTATATTTACAGTGAAGGCTTTTTTATTTACCAAGTTCTCGTAAGAGTGTCTAACCTTTTGCAATGAAATAGCAACACAAGGCGGCGATGAGCAGCATATCCCACCCCAAGCCGCAGTCATGGCGTTTGGTTTACCTTCCTTATCATAGGTCCCCACGATAAACACTGGCGTTGGATAAACCAATGTTTTAGCTCCCAAGCTTTTTTTCACTTGACCTAATCCTCCTTTATTTTTGTACAATTATATTCGGTGTTTAGTATTTACAGTAGATAATCTGATGATTTAAAATAATTGATTTGGCAAGTTGGTGCAAGCGCAATAATTAGTTTTTCAGCAAAGTCACCTTTTAAAAACTTGTTCATTTCCACATCCCCTTTTCGGTGTGTTTGCTTATATTTATAGGCCTTGTTGATTGCTGTCAAGGACATGATAATAGTGGCACTTTTCCTTCCTACAACCGTGCGGATGCCTGTTACTATCATCACAGACTATTTCCCCGAAACAAGGTAAGTTAAATTTTAAATGTTCTATTACCAGTTTACAGCTTAAGGTCAAAGCTGTCCGTACAAAATTTTTGCAACAACAGGGGCCGGTTTGCTTAGCTATGGTTTTGATAACCTGAGATACAACATGCATGGTAGTGGCAGTTTCTTTATCTTTTGGACAGGCAGCCCCCAAAATAACGCTGAAGCAAGCCCCTATAGCAGGAGCTATGCCGCAAATACCAGTCAAACCGCAATAGGCCCCAATAGCCTGTTTTTTTGTTCGAGTCAAAGCTTCAGCGATTTGACGGTTGGTAATTTTAATTTCTCTGCTATTTTTAATTGCTGCCAAAAGAGCCCCCGCGGCTATCCAGGCATGTTCACAGCCTAACATTGGTATAGGAGCTGATTTCATCATCTTTTCGGCAATTTCCAATGGATTTGAGCCCTGTGCAGTAAGAGCCAGATTTAGGATTTTTTCATAAGCATCTTTCCCATGACACTCGTCACAAACATAATGGCCGTTTGGACAGCAAACGTAGCCAATTTCTTTTTGCCCGCAGTATAGGCAAGAAAACTCTTGGCCGGATTCCAGGTAATCAAGTTTATTTCCACAAATCAAGCAGTTTTCTAAAATATTTTCCTGGTGTTGACCAACACCTTCTTGGGATGGGCCTCAGCAGCCTACCCCATGTCCCAGTTCTTTTATAGTCATTTGAACACCCCCCCAAACCATCTTATCGTAACATTTTTATAAATACAAATGAAATGGCATCACCGCACGAGTCTGTAGCGCTGGGTATCACCATAGGAGAATAGCCGGCTCTGCCAAATTTTGTCGGGTGACAAGCCTATGCCGGGTACAATGTTGGCCGGGTTGAAGGCAGCCTGTTCAACATTGGCAAAGTAATTTTCCGGATTACGGTTCAATTCAAAATAGCCTACCTCAATCAGTGGGAAATCCTTTTTAAACCATACCTTGGTCAAGTCAAAAGGATTGTAGGGCAGCTGAGCGCGATGAGTTTAAATAAATTGTTAAGCAGTTAATTAGCAGCTAGATTTTTTGAAGCGCTCCCCCAAACATCGGAACGACTTATGGTGATATCAGTTGGGATAATTGAGTACTGTGGAACGGGTTCTGCAGGATTTCATCAAACAACGTCGAAAAACATATCCGTGAAAAATTAATCAGGAAAGGAGCATGAACTATGCCCATATTTGAATATAAGTGTAAATGTGGAAATGTATTTGAAACCCTTGTCCTCCCTGCTAAAGAAAACGAACAACTTAAATGCCCGGAATGCGGAGGAATAGAATTGACCAAATTAATCTCCAGACCTTTCCTGCCCAACTCGGTGGGCGCACCAGCGGACTTGCGCGGTTCTTCCACATGCTGCGGCAGTAAACCTGAAAACAATGGCTGCACACCGGGCAGTTGCTGTGGCGATAGTACGGAAAAAGGACTGGAACACTAAAAATTAACGCTGCCATTTTTTATAAATCTCTCTCACTTGCCCCTGTTTCGGTACTGCCGGAATATCACAGACAGAGCGTGGATAGTAATTGGTTCTTAAAGGCATCCAGAAAGCAAAATGCGGGGCTTTTTTAGCCCCGCAAAATTAATCCTGTATTGAGTGTGGTGCAGTGCAGCAGACAATACTGCATTTTTAACGAATTTAGTATATCGATATACTTTTATCAATCATGATTATTCCCTTTACTCAGTAATCCTCATTGATGAGATAAACAATGGTGCACCGCGGGGGGAGAGCTGTCATCTAAGAGCGTTAGCGAAGGATCTAGATTCTTCACTTCGTTCAGAATGACACGACACTGTACCACTTACTGAGTTAACGGTATAATCATGTTATCAATTATTGTTCTGTGTTTCGTTCAGCCAAATTATAAAGTCTGACAAATTACCAGCACCGTTAGCTCGTATGTTATCAGTTACACTACCAACAAGATAGTCAGTTACCAGAAAAGTACTCATCCCCGCATCCACAGCAGGTACAATATCTTTCTGTACATCATTACCAACCATCAGGCAGTTTTCTGGCTCTAATTGTAATCGAGAAGCAATTTCCAGGTAGTATTTGGGGTTAGGCTTGCAATTATGCATGTGCTCATAACTGGTGACCAGTTCCCACGGCAAGTCACCCACTCCGGCCCAATCCATACGTTCTCGATTAGCCGAATCCGGGAAAACAGGATTTGTAGCTAGTACAATCCGCAAACCAAGTTCTAGTGATTTTTGTACCGCTTGACGGGCCTTATCTCCCGGCTTGGTGACTCGGGAAAGATTATTATATTGGTTAGCGTAAAAATCTTCTAACAAAGGTTTTAAATCCTCTGTGTTTTCACCCATTCGCAAACAAAAATCAGCCCAGAATACTTCGGCATTGGTTTGTCTTTGGTCACTTGGCTGCATCATCGCGTTTGTACTAGCCAGCAGCGATTGGACAAAACGCTCGGGCTCCACCACGGCTGCCGCTACCGCGGTAATTTCTTTTAGATATACTTTCATAAAATCCTCGGTTTTTACCTGCAGTAAAGTACCGTCCAAATCAAATAAAACCGCTTGCAACACTTGGTAACACTCCCTTCCCCTCTCCGTCAATGTATGATGAAGACAGGCCGTTTTTAAGGTATCTTTTAATAATTGTAGAAGACCACGCACAGTGGTCATCGGGTTCTATACTTCATTTTTCAGTTTCTCCATGATAATTTTGCTCTTAATTGGTATCCTAAAGCTAGGAGGAGATTCTTATGAACAAATACAGATCACCAAAACCTCATATCCGCTTTCGGACACCAGACCAACTGCAAGGCTACCTAGAAAGAGCAGGCAATGCTGAGTTTAACTTTCGTGCCTATCCCATTTCCGGGTCTCCGGAAACCTTTCATTACAGCGGTGGGGAGAAAGCTGTTACCCGGGACACTGACTGGAAGTCCTTCGACAGCCTGGGGGATTTCACCTGCTACGCCTTTCAATGTGATACTGAGGGTTATAGCCACACGGAATATGTTGATTTTGAAATATTAAACTGACCACTTTATTTAATTTATAGATGAAATCTAAAGTGTACAATACGCCGAAGGTATATTAATTTAAACATGGTTATACCGTTAACTCAGTAAGTGGTAAGCGTCATGTCATTCTGAACGAAGTGAAGAATCTAGATCCTTCGCTAACGCTCTTAGATGACAGATCACCCCCCGCGGTGCACAATTGTTATTTTAAATTCTAATGGGAAACTATTTATTATTGAAACCAAATTTCATGTTTTGAAGAAGGCATTTGAAGACATGATCAATAATACTAAAGGTAATGGATTTGAAATTGTGAAGCCTCTCCCGCCTACGCTTCGCTAAGAGGCGAGAGCTTCCTGGTTCATCGACCGCAGCCTTAAAGGTCTTACACAATCTCCCCGGGCGTAAGTTTGGGTGCTTCCAGCCCTACTGAGAATGCAAAAACTTAACTTGCTCTTTGCAGGATAACCATTGCCGAAACTACATCCCGATCTGCAATCAGCCCGCACTTAGGGCACTTATGCACCCGGGTACTTAAGTCTTTTGGCACGTTGGCACCGCAGACACAGGTCTGGGACGTTCCTCCCGGTGGTATTTTTACGAATGTCTTGCCGTATTTTAGGCATTTATATTCCAGGTAGTTGATAAACTTCCCCCACCCGGCATCGGCAATGCTTTTGCTTAAGTGATGATTTTTAATCATGTTCTTGACCGACAAGTCTTCTACAGCAATTAAGTCGTACTTTTTTACTATGCCGTAAGAAACTTTGTGTAAGAAGTCCTTGCGCTGGTTAGCTATTTTGTCGTGCAGCCAGGTTACTTTGGTTTTGGCTTTCCTTCGGTTGTTTGAACCTTTTTTCTTGCGGGAAAGTCGCCTCTGCAACCGGGCTAATTTCTTTTCAGATTTACGAAAGTATTTCGGGTTGTCTATTTTAGTGCCGTCTGAAAGGGCGGCAAAGGTTAAAAGCCCAACGTCAATACCAACTTTATTAGCAATTTCTACGGCTTGGGCTTCTGTTATTTCCGAAGTTAAGTTGACGTACCATTTACCGTTATGATACTTGACGTTTATCCGGCTAACTTTTGCAGGGTCAAAGGCAAAGTGAGCATTCATTTTGACATAGCCTATCTTCGGCAGGTAAATGTGACCAAGCTTTTTAAAATGATCTTGTTTATCTGCCTGCGGGTAGGTGAAAGAGCGGTAATGATCCCGATCTTTGTAGTGAGGATATCCGGCCAGACCGCTGAAAAACCGCTGCAATGCCTCATCCAGCCTCTGAAGGCAGTCCTGTAGAACCTGAGCGTTGACCTGTTTGTATTCCGGCAATTCTTTTTTTAACGCCGGAAGCTCATTCTTTTGCGCAATGCAGGAAGGCGAGCCGCCTCTTTGCCGGTAGCATATTTCCTTCTGTTCCAAAGCGGCGTTGTAAAGCCGGCGACAAAGCGTAAGTGTCTGAAACATCTTTTGCGCCTGCTCTTTAGTTGGTTCGATGCGGAACCTGTGAACGATGATCATTTTTTTCTCCCTGGGACTCAATGTATTTTTTAATCACTTCCATTGGCGCTCCTCCAGTGGACAAGAGGCAGAAGCTGCGGGACCAGAAATACTCTTTCCAGAGATATTTTCTGATTTCCGGAAACTCTTTTTTAACCAGCCGGGACGAGGCGCTTTTGAAGGCGTTAATGTACTTGGATAAGGCGCTGTTGGGGTGGGCGCTGAAGAGTATATGCACGTGGTCACGGTCGTGGTTGAATTCCAGAAAAACAATATTATAGTTCGGCGCTATATACTCGCCGATTTGCCTAATGCGTAAGGCTATCTGGTCGTTGAGTACCTTCCGGCGGTATTTGACCACCAGAACAAGGTGATAAGTCAGCTTGAACACTGAATGATAATTGCTGTCTAGTTTCATAGTAACACCAAGACTTTCATTAACTGGTTACTGATTTTATTTTACAGTAATCTTTGGTAAATTACAACAAAATTGCCGGGCTTTCGCCCGGCCGCCCATTCACCTCCCCGCCTTAGAGGCGGGAGTCCTCTGGGCAGATGATGATAGAAAAACCTAAAGTATCTTTAAGTCGAGCAATTATTTTTAAATTACATACCTACTTACCTTTTTCAACCAATTATTTTGGGTTATTGTATCACCATGAAATATAATTATCAACTCTAGTTTTTAATCTTACAGGAGAAGGGCGGTAGAGGGACTTGAACATGTCCAGGCAAAACCGGAAAAAAGAACATCTTGAGTTTGCTTTAAAAACTGCACAATTTCCAGTTGAAAACGGTTTTTCGGACCTCTACCTGGTTTATGAGGCAATACCGGAATTAAACCTTGAACAGGTTGATACTGCGCTTAACTTTCTGAATAAAAAGTTAACAGCCCCACTCTTAATTAACGCCATGACAGGTGGTCATCCTGATGTAAAGCATATTAACCGCAGTCTCGCAAGGAGTGCAGCCCGGACTGGCATTGCCATGGCAGTTGGCTCTCAAACAGCAGGGCTGGAAGATCCTGAAGTCCGGGACACCTATAAAGTAGCTCGTGATGAGAATCCCGACGGAGTTTTATTGGCTAATCTCAGCGCCCTCGCTTCGCCGGATATGGCGAAGGAAGCTATTACCATGATTGAGGCTGACGGTATCCAGTTACATCTAAATGTTGCTCAGGAACTGACCATGCCGGAGGGTGATAGGAAGTTCAGCGATACCTTGGCAAACATTGAAAAAGTCGTCCAACAATCACCGGTTCCGGTGATCATCAAAGAGGTTGGTTTTGGTTTATCCCGTGAGACAATTAAGAAAATATATAATCTTGGGGTAAAATATATCGACGTTGGCGGCAAAGGTGGAACGGATTTTATTAAGATCGAAAAGATGCGTTCAGGACGGGTCGACGATGAAGGGACTCCAAACATCGGCATTACCACAGCCGCCAGTCTAATAGAAACTTTAAGTCTGAACCTGCCCTTATCAGTCACAGCCACTGGTGGTTTTACCGGCCAGATTGATGTAGCGTGTGCCCTTGCTTTAGGGGCTGAACTGGTGGGGATGGCCGCTCATTTCTTACAGGTATTATCCAAAAAATCTGAACAGGGTTTGATTGAACGGATTGACAATATTACAGATAATTTGCGAAGGACGATGTTAATGACCGGCGCGAAGAACTTGAAGGAATTGACCGGGAAACCTGTAATAATAACCGGATTTACTGCTGAATGGCTTATGCGGAGGGGCGTAAATATCACTCATTACGCGCGAAGGTAATGTTACAACAGGATTAGTTAAGGAGTTAATTATGAATATAGAAAAAGAGCAAGTTATTCTCAATTACATTGCTAACCATAATACCATGGTGCTATCTACCTATGGAGAAGACGGACCGTGGTCGACTCCCGTTTTTTTTGTTAACCGTGGATATCATTTATACTTTTTATCTGAAACTACTTCAATACACAGCCGTAACATGCGCGAGAACTCTTTGGTGGCAGCCACGATTACCGAAGACTATCGGGATTGGAGTAAAATCCAGGGTCTCCAGCTAAAAGGACAGGCCCATTTAGTTAGCGGTCTAAAAGAGACAGCAGTGATTTTAACTTCATTTTTAAAGAAGTTTCCCGCAGTTAAGCACCTTCTACACAACCCGGGTTCCTTCAAAGGAGTTTCCAAGGCTCAGTGGCACTGTATAGAACCACAGTTCCTGAAGTTTACGGATAATACCACTAAGTTTGGTTATCATTTTGAGATTGAATTGAACTGACCAGGTTGAGGTTAATAATCAGTTACATGGGCGCAGCCATTGCAGCGCCCATGGCCATCAGGAAGCCTGGCTCAAGCATCTAATTAGTTGAACTGCACAACACCAGCTTCTTCCTTTTCATTTCCTTCATTTCATAGAATAAAAATGAAGCAGTCAAAATCACAGATAAAGAATCGGCAATTGGTACCGTTCTCCAAACTCCCTCAATTCCCCAGAAATTAGGCAGGATGAGCAAGAGTGGAATTAAAAAAAGCACTTGTCTTGATAAGCTCAGGATCGTTGCTTGAACAGGTTTGCCGACAGCTTGAAAATAATTTGCCCCTACGATTTGAACGCCAACTATTGGCAAGACAGCAAGGAATGTGACCAGAGCGTGAACCGACAATTGCGTGAGGGCAGTATCCCCTTTACTAAAAAGTGCTACAATCGGGGTGGCACAGGTTTGAACTAAGATATAGCCTAAGACGGCCAAGAATGTACCAGCCAGAATTCCTTTTTTTAACGTTTCTTGCACACGCTCAAATTGTTTAGCTCCATAATTAAATCCGATTAAAGGCTGGGCCCCCTGACTGATTCCGACAATCGGCATGAGCAGGAGCATAGCCACGCTCATGATAATGCCAACCGCTGAAAGCGCTAGATCTCCGCCATAGGCCATTATGGTATTGTTTAAAATCGTTTGCTGAACACTATTGGCCATTTGCATGGCAAAAGGAGCAAACCCAATTGAAACAATCTTTACTATAATCACAAATTTGGGTTTTAGGTTTTTAAGAATAATTCTAATTTGGCTTCGGCCTTGAATGAAATAACCCAGCACCATAATTGCTGAAACCGTTTGTGCAATGACCGTTCCTAAGGCAGCGCCTTTGATTCCCAACCCCAAATGGAAGATAAAAACATAGTTCAAAATAATATTGATCACTGCGCCAATAATTTGGGTTAACATGGCGAACCGGGGGTTTCCTTCAGCCCGGATAAAATTACTCATCCCAAAAGAAACCGCTCCCGGGACTGCTCCCATCATGATAATATGGATATAATCTCGAGCATAGGGCAGAACCTCTTGGCTGGCACCGAACAGGGTTAAGATCGGGTCAGAGAAAAGGAAATAAACGCCTGATAGGATGAGCGGCAATAAAATTAACAAAAAGGTAGCATTACCGGCAATAACTTCTGCCTCTTGCTTTTTATGTTGCCCAAGACGGATTGAAATCAAGGCGGTCGCGCCAATACCGATAAGCATGGCAACGGCCATAATAATAATCATTATCGGAAAGGCTACCGTGGTTGCGGCAATGGCGACAAAACCGATACCCTGGCCCACAAATATACGGGAAACGATATTATAAAGGGCATTCACCATAACGCCAATAATGGCTGGCAGTGAAAATTCCCAAAGCAGCTTGCCAATATCCCCATTTCTGAGATCTAAATTCTTGGCCATATCACTATTTTCCTCAATTCTTTCTCAAGTTAGATTTAGAAATCAACATGTCTAGTTTCTATTTTTTTATTGTAGAATCAGTGTCCAGGTTATGCGATATTTGCTGGTAAATCCGAATAAGATGATTAATATCTTCATCCGATAACCCTTCAAAAAACTTGGCCGTCACGGCCTTTTGCTTCTCAAACATGAATTTTACGAATTTTTTTCCTTTGTCTGTTATTTCCAAGTAAACGACACGCCGGTCTTCCTTTGCTCCTTTACGCTCAGCATAGCCTTCGGAGACAAGTTTATCTGAGGCCCCGGTTATCGCCCCCGGTGTCATTTGAATCACCTCAGCAAGTTCTGTTGCCTTTCGTGAACCAGAGTGTTCAAGGGTTTTTAAAATGAAATACTGGGAAGGGCTTATTCCATGCTCCAGTTGTTTTGTCCATTCTTTTTTCATTTTTTTGAGAACATTGGAGAATAGCTCAAGTAACTCTCGACTTTCTACCATTTACTTCTCCTTTACAATTAAACATTTTAATATTAAATATTTTAAAACTAAACTATTTACAATCAACGTTTTTTATTATATTTTATTTACATCTTTTATGTCAATAAAAATTTTATGTCAATAAAAAAACGTTTCCAGCAGGATGTTGCCGGTCACTTTAATCTGGACTGCAAATCAATGAATAATCAAATTATTGTTCGTAACCTGGATGGCCGCTTTCTCCGCAAAGGATCGCCCAAGACCCATTTCTCTTCATAGTGTGGCTCCTTTTCTATTCTCCCACACTATTGTCTCATATTTAATTTGTGATATCTTGTATGGTTTAGCGAAAAAATTTATCTGGATATATCTTGTACCCTTTGTAGGTTATGCATCTTTAAATTTGTGCGTCGGTCCTGCCAACTGCCCTATATCCTTTCAATATTTCATCAGCATTCGGTTAATTTATTTTGACTACAAGGCTATTTTTTTGTCTTCTTCTTCCTAAAAACTTTACGCTCGGAAAACCACAGGGGGTAATACAATGTCAAATGACGCTAACACAGGAAGCGGCTGCTGCGCACAGCCTATAAGAGGCATGAGGAAACTCACCTTTCTGGGACGGCACCCAAATCGGGGTTGAAGGTCATGACGAGATACTTAAAGACATCTATGCAGAGGGCAAACAGGTTAACACAGATACAGCTGAAGAAATCGTCGACAGGCTGGATGAAAAGAATTATATCCCTTCTTCCGCCCGACGGGAGTACCAAAGTCTCCTCCTTAGGGAGTATAGGGAGTATGTTGCCGGTCGGAAAGATAATACCCCGAAATAGAGAAGCGCCCAAATACATCTGAACGACTTATGGTAACATCAGTTGGGATAGTGGATGTATGCATATATCACTTTGAACAGCGCCGGGAATAAAATATTCTTATGCCCGAATAAACTAGAAGACCTTATGTTCATGACAAGGATTAAACAACGCAACCCTTTCATATGACATTTAATAAGAAAAGACATGACCAATTACACTACATGAAAACATCCTGACGTGAGGATTTGAGAATTTAATGAGGATAAGATGTACCTGATGAATAGTTACGGAATAAGAAAGCTTATTATAAGAACAGTTCCATTTCATTACCACTATTATCCTTCATAGTAAAACCCATTTTTTTGTATAGTCGTTTCCCATCTTCAGATGGGTGCATCCAAATCCGTTTTACGCCACTTTTTTTACTTTCTTCAATACACTCACCAAGCAATCGCTGACCTAAACCATTCCCACGATATTCAGGAACAGTATACATATTTAGAATGTATGCTTCAGTCCCTTGAGGATTTTCCAAGTATGGTGGTCTTTTAAATAAAACTAATTCACAAATTCCTACGGCTTCTCTATTCGTTTCCGCCATATAGGATATAAATTCATTGTTTGAAAGTGCTTTCTGCAAGTATTCTCTTGTTGAAGTTTCAACAAGACGTTCCTCTTGAAGAGATTTTATTTCACCTAATTCTTTAAAAAGAGCTAACTGCAAACATAATATTTTATCAATAACTTCAATAGAACCCTTAACGAAATTAAACTTATTAATAGTAATCAATAACACGCCTTCCTTTTTATAATTTATTCACTCAACTTTCGCAACTCAAATTAACAGGGTCACTGGCCAGCTGGTTGATTAGCCGCCAGTCGGTCATCCGAGCCGGGTGTATAAATATGTATAGTTATTTAAATCCTCCCTTCTCCCCTGTCACCATAGCATACTTACCGAAAACCTTTCTTAATTATAAACTTCCATCAGACGCTCAATGCCGTGCGGGTCACTGTACTTATCTGCTATTTTATGGACATTCTCCCCAGGCATAATATAAAATGGATAATCCTCATACCCATCTGCCAAATCCAGGTGTCACATATCACTAAGCAATGTGTTACACCATTTTTATTGCCATCCTCAAGCCATCCCCTAATTTCGGCCACTGTGGTAGGCTCGTACATAATAATTGCACCTTCGTAGGTAATTTTTCAGGTCGCTGGATTTACAACCTTTATTTGCAATTCTATTTTAGCAAATAAGCTGTACCATATTTGATACAAGTATAAATGTTTTTATTAATCTTTTACACTATAATACTATAAAGAAAAGCACCAACCTATTGTTTTCTGGTATGGCGAAGACTTTTTTTGGGTACGGGTTAGCAGAGAAGTCATGTTTGATGATGACATCAAACAAAAGGAAAGACTCTTTCTATTGAGCAAATACCTGACCTGAAAATACCCTTCCAAACAGTAGATAATCCCAGTTTTATCTGGAACATGGAAAGGCAATACTTGATGATTTTTCTTTTTTGAAAAAGCATTGCGGAGGATCAGTATAATGCAAATAGGGAAACGTTTTTGGGGTTATTATCCTGAAATTGCATAGCTTTATGAATAAAAATTTCTACCTATCAACATAAAATAAAAAAATGGCAAAAGGGGTAATTACTATTACTGAAACTCAATATATACCCGATACACTATGCGGAAGAGGAAGGTGTTCCTTCCTCTTCCGTCATAGTAACGCCATCAAAGTTGTTAACAGTTTCATATGTTGTAGGTTCCCAGTCAGTTGTCTCAGCAGGCTGACCTGAAGCAATTTTCGCACTCATTCTGATTATTAGTCATCAAATATATGACAAAAATTCCTGGAATTATATAAATAAAAAGTTACTCAAATCCCCTACGAATAAACATTCATCCTTACGCAAAATTCGTAAAATATGATTTCTCTTATTCAAATGTGAGGATTTGAAATGTCTCGGCCGGAATAGGTTCGCCAGCAACCCTGCTAAAGAGCTGGAACACAAAGTACATCAAACGGGAAAATAAATTTTGGATTGGGTACATGTTGGTTGGCGGAGATAAGCTCCTCTTCACTGATATTAAACTTCTGTGCAATGGAAAACATTGTATCTCCATCTTTAACTTCGTAACGGCCCTGGAAATTCGTTGGGCAAGTTGCAGGTTTGCGAAATCCTGGTACACATAGTACATCCCCCGGGTAAAGTACATTTGGATCGGTAATATGAGAATTAACTGCTATAAGCTCTTCTTTGGTCGTGCCAAAATACTGTGCAATAATGGTCATTGTATCGCCGGAGATAACAAAGTAACGACTTATAAACCCTTCAGGACAATCTTGCGGCGGATAGCGTGCAGGCATAAACGACACCTTCTTAAAAGTTTAATTTTTTTAGGCATATTATTATATGCCGGTATGTGGCAATAGGCTTACCAAGTCTAATCCCGGTCCAAGGGAATCACCTTACACATTTTATTTTCCGTAACTTTCCATAAAGGTCCTCCTTATAATTACGGGAACCAGTTCCGGGCCCCTTTAGCATACCGATTAACTCTGTTAGAGGGTCATCTGGCCTTAAGGGGACAGTCCCTCGCTTGACCCCAAAATTATTTCCAGTCTGGCATTATCAAAACCTTCACCGAATACCGAAATACCTGGCAGCTTCCTGAACGGCACAGTCTTTACCGCAGGCCGCACACAGGTGCTGTCCGCAGCCCTTTTCCTTGGCGGCAATCAGTTTATCCGGCGCCAGGGCCGCTTTGATCTGCCGGTCAATATCCATGGTTACACGAGCCTGGGCCATTTCCTTTTCTCTGGCAATGGCCTGCTTGTGGCCTCTGGCTACGTCGGCAATCTGTGCCGCCATTCTGGTGCTGATGACACCGGTGCGCACATCTTCCTCCAAAGGCAGTCCCAAATGCTCCGCCGGAGTCAGGTAGCAGAGGAAGTCCGCACCGCTGGCACCGGCGAAGGCACCTCCAATGGCACCGGTTATGTTGTCATAGCCCGGGGCAACATCCGTCGCCAATGTACCCAGGATAAAGTAAGGTGCGTTGTTGCATAGTCTTTTTTGCAGCTTCATAGTAGCTTCTACATGATTAAGAGGCACATGCCCCGGGCCTTCTACCATAACCTGAACACCGGTGTCCTGAGCGCGCTTGGCTAGATCGCCCTGCACCAGCAGTCCCTGCATCTGGGCGCCATCCAGGGAGTCTGCCGTTGCACCGGGACGAATGGCATCGCCCAAGCTCAGGGTGACGTCATAGGCTTTTAAAATCTCCAGAATACGATCATAGTGTTCAAACAGGGGATTCTCCTTTTTGTTGTGCAGCATCCAGCCGGTGATGAAGGCACCGCCGCGACTGACTACCCAGGTTACACGACCTGTTTTTTGCATTACCTTTAACACAGAATTATTAAAGGCACTGTGGATCGCCATAAAATCCATACCTTCTGCTGCCTGTTTTTCAATATTATCCAGAATATCCTTGGTACGCATTTCTACCACGCTACCATATTTTTCAATGGCTTCCTGTCCCGCCTGATAAATAGTGGTACAACCTACGGCCACATTAGCCATGTCCAAGGTCTGCTTGCGCATGGCATCAATGCCGGAGCCGGTACTCAGATCCATGAAGGTGTCACAGCCGGCATCCTGTGCGGCTTGCAGTTTTCTGGCTTCCATGGCCATATCGTCACGGTTGCTGGAGGTGCCGATTAGAGCGTTGACCTTAACCCGCATACCTTCCCCGATGCCGCAATATCTGAAGGACTTGCGGTTAATGTTCCTGGGAATGACAATGCGACCCTCCGCCACCCCGTTTCTAACAAATTCCACATCGACTTGTTCATATAACGCAACGGCTTCCATTTCTTCCGTTATTTTTCCGGCACGGGCCTTTAATACTTGTGTCATAATATCACCCTTCCTTTTTCAAAAACATTAACAGGAGTGCTTGTCAAAATGCATGTGTTCAGCAATGATTTTCATAGCGCAGAACTTACCGCACATGGCACAGGTAGAAATCTCACCATCATTTCTGGTCTTTCGGATATATTCGGCATGTTCCGGATCGATGGCCAGTCTGATCTGTTCCGTCCATTTCAAATCTCTGCGGGCATTGGACATATCCAGCTCCCACCGGATTGCCTCAGGCATGCCCTTGGCCAGATCCCCGGCTTGCGCGGCAATACGGGCGGCAATGACACCCTGGTGCACCTGTGCAACATCGGGATTGCCGATATGCTCGGCAGGCGTAACATAACACAGGAATTGGGCACCATGCCAGCTGCTGATAGCACCGCCGATGGCTGCATTGATGTGATCATAGCCGACGGCAAGGTCAGTCAATAAGGGACCAAAAACAAAGTAGGGTGCTCCCTTGCAAAGGCTTTTCTGCAAGGTCATGGTATCCCTGATATGATTCAGCGGCATATGGCCGGGCCCTTTGATCATAATCTGCACACCGGCTTTGCGAGCCCGATCCACCAGCTCACCCAGTATGATCAGCTCCTGCACCTGGGCTCCATCCAGGGAATCCGCCAGACAGCCCGGACGCATGCCGTCTGCCAGGCTAAGGGTCACACTATATTTCTTCGCGATATCCAGAATGCGGTCATAGTTCTCATAGAGAGGGTTTTCCTTTTTATGGTGGACCATCCAGCCAATGATATGCGCACCGCCATAGCTGACCAAAGGGTCTATGCGGCCTTCGTTTTTGGCACGTTCAATGGTTTCAAAGGTAGTTGCGCAATGTAGCGCCATAAAATCAACGCCATCAGCTGCTTGACGTTCTATGACCTCAAGCATCTGCTCCGGCGTCATTTTTAATGTCGAGCCGTATTTCCGACTGGCTTCGGCGATCGTCTGGTACAAAGGCAAGGTACCCACAGGCACCGGCGATGCCGACAAAATAGCCCTGCGAGCCCCATCCATATCTCCGGTAATACTGAGATCCATGATCGCATGGGTTCCTGCGGCCAGCGCTGTCTGCAGCTTTTCCAGCTCATAAGCCACAGTGCTATCCTTGCTATCCAGCCCGATGCTGGCACTTACTTTTGTCCGGAGACCCTTACCGATGGCCATAAGCTTCAGTCCTTTGTGAGCAGGGTTGCAGGGAACCACGATAGTGCCATCGGCCATACCTTGCCTGATTACCGCCGCAGCAACCCCTTCAGCGGTTGCAGCGGCTTCTATTTGCTCTGTTATGATTCCTTTTTGCACATCTTCTAAAAATGACATATTTTACCTCCTATAATTCGCCTTCGCCTCCATACTGCAGGCTCGACCTTGCCCCGTCTTTGGCCGATCGGTTCATCCTTGGGGTAGCCCCCGTTGATTACGGCCTGGTACTTCTCCTCAAGCCCTTCAGATTCCGCCTCGCGGTGGACACCCTTGCCTTCAGCTATGTGCTTGGCACTATCAACCCGCACTCGGGACTTGCACCCGTTAGACTACACCCATGCCGGGCGCACATACAAAAAGTCCGCATCCCAAATGGGTGCGGACTTTACCATCGTCCTCACAACTGCCGGCTTATTCGCGAAGCCGGCAACGTATTTTTACAGGCAGGTCTCCTGACTCAGGCTCATTGCAACTTTGTCCCTTCCCCCCCAAAGGAGTGGTAATGACAATTGCTCCCCAATACAGTGGCGGGTCCGTCCGGGAATGTCACCCGGTTCCCTATTCTCCAACAAACTGTTGGCACCTGTAAAACGTAATATGCATTTTCTAAGAAATATAACCCAATTTCCCAATTTAAATAGATTAAGTTTAAATTACTACTTGTTATTCATTTACTTAATACCTATTAACACATGCAACTGTGGTAAAACTTTAACATTGTCGCCAAAGCTGGGGTCATTAGAAACCTTTTCTATAAGCCACTTCAATATTGAGTAAGGCTCTTCAATTGTACAAGCCTGTAATGTAAAAGGGTAATACTCATATTTTTGGTATAGTTTTTGGGCATATAAATAGTCTTCTTCCGTACCAACCACCACTTTAATTTCCTTTGGTATCTTGCTGTGCATAAATTCATCGAAGGACGAAAAATCCGTTATATTTCCGGAACTAGGAGGCTTAGGCGATATGCAAACATGGTCCACTTTATAAAGCCAAGACGGTATTATTGAGCCCTGAGTTTCAATATGTATTACGTAATTATCCTGATGGAGCAGGTCGATAAGCCTACTTAAATCTTGGATACAGGGATTTCCACCTGTAATTGTTACCCTGTGGGTTGTTTCCTTAGCTTCTAATTTTATTAATTGCACAATCTCTTCCTCAGACAGTACCTGCCGGGCCTGCCTTGCGCTAAGCGCATATTGGGTATCGCACCATGTGCATCTATAATCACAACCCGCCATCCTTAAGAACATGGTGCGGTTCCCACTGTATAACCCCTCTCCTTGAATTGTAGGGCCAAAAATCTCATACACTGGGAATCTGGACAAGATAACTTATACCTCCACATATTTTTGTGATTAGATTAAGATCTTGTATCGTAAAGTAAAAGCATTTCTAACTATTCCTGGCTCCTTGTAGCTTTTGATACTCTGGGACCAGTTTTTCGGCGTGGTGGAACGATTGGTAAATAGGGTGTTAAAATACGATAATGCCTTCTGGTCCCATTTTTCTGTCAGAAGATCTTGATGATTTTATACAGTGTGGTCCGCTGGGCCGGCGTGTAACCGGCATCCTGGATGATGCGCACAATGTCTTGTAACGGAATCCGGAATGCGGCGCCGGCAGCCCGAACAACATTTTCCTCCATCATGGTACCGCCGAAGTCGTTAGCGCCGAAGGCCAACGCCATTTGGCCGATTTTGGGCCCCTGAGTCACCCAGGAGGCCTGCAGGTTGGGGAAATTGTCCAGGAAAAGCCGGGCGACGGCCAGCAGACGCAGGTAATCCACGGCCGTGACGCTTTTGCCGCCCAGGGCGGTGTTGGCTGGCTGGTAAGTCCAAGAAATGAAAGCCGTAAAGCCCCCGGTTTCATCCTGCAGGTCACGCAACCGTTGCAAGTGCAGCAGCCGCTCCTCGACGGTCTCTACCATGCCGAACATCATCGTCGCGGTGCTTTTCATCCCCATGGCGTGAGCGGTGCGCATGACGTTCATCCATTCCCGCCAGTTGATCTTATTCGGGCTGACCTGCCGCCGCACGCGGTCGACGAGGATCTCCGCTCCTCCACCGGGTAGGGAACCCAGGCCGGCGTTGCGCAGAACCTCAAGCGTTTCCTGGACAGAAAGGCCCTCCTTCTTAGCCAGGTCGGCGATCTCGGGCGGAGATAGGGAATGGATCTGGACTTCGAAGTGCTCCTTAATGGCCTTGAACATAGTGGTAATATAGTCCAGACTGAGACCGGGGTGAAGCCCCCCTTGGATGAGAAGCTGCGTGCCGCCGGCATCTACTAGTTCCCGCACCTTGGCCAAGATTTCATCGACGGACAGGACATAGGCATCGGGATCCGACGGGCGGCGGTAGAAGGCACAAAACTTACAGCCGCACCAGCAGACGTTAGTGTAGTTAATGTTACGGTCAATAACGAAGGAGACCAATCCCTCTGGATGCAGCTTGGCGCGCACCGTTTGGGCGGCGCGACCCAGTTCGTGCAGGCCTGCTTCTTGGAGCAAGGTAATCCCTTCATCTAAGGTAAGGCGGTTACCTGCGAGGCACTTGGCAAGAATGTCTCGTACCTTTAACACGGTTTATTCACCCCACACAACCAATGGTGCTGGTTCAGCAATGAGACCAATCTGAAAAGCGTATTGGTAATAGGCCGTCAGTCCCTTGCGGTACGGTGTATCGAAATCGTGCTTGATTAGGTTGAAGTAATCATCCAGGACATCCCGCGGCAGGGGCACCTTTTGCTGTGCGATAATCGCCAGGCGGTCCAACTCGGCATGGCCGATCCTCTTCGCCGTCAGGAAGGCTTGGGCCACGACATCGGTTTCGGATGGATAACGGGTGGCAAAGTCACGTCTGATGACCCAGAGGGCAAAGACCATAGGCAGGCCGGTGAACTCCTTCCAGACTGAACCAAGATCGGTGACGTACAGCGGTTTTTCGGTGACCCGCACCTGGTGGTTAGTAATCAGGGCGCGGTCACCGATCAGCAACCCGGCATCGGCCCGGGACAGCATCAATTCCAGGTCATCGGGTACGGTTTCAAAGGCGGCCTCGATTTTGTAATAGTGGTGAAAGAGGATCTTTAGGAGTGCCACCGATGTGGCTGAGGTATCAGGCAGGCAAACCTTTTTACCATTTAGATCGGTTATAGGTACCCGACTAAACAGAAAGATGCTGCCCACGCGACCGTCGGCACTGATGGAGACATTCGGGAGAATGATACACTTGTCAGGGTGGCGGGCGAACTCGATTGAGGAAACAGGGGTGATATCAAGTTCACCGGCCATGAACAGTGTATTAAGGCGGGTCGGCACCCCCTTAACAAAATCAACCTCAAGGGGTACACGACCATTCTCAATGGCATTGTAGACGGGGAGACAGTTGAGATAATCGACCTTACCCAATCTGATTTTCATGCATTTCCCTCCTCCACGGAATGGTAGAAAGCATCCCGGTTTACCGGCAGCTTGCCGGCGGCGCGGATCAGGCGCACCAACTCCTCTTTGGTGATGACCTCATTGGTATCGACACCCGCGGCATGGGAGATTTTTTCTTCCATTACGGTGCCGTGGATGTCATCTACTCCGAAATCCACGGCTACTTGGGACAGTTTTGGCCCGTAGTTGATCCAGTAGGCCTTGATGTGGTCGAAGTTGTCCAGCATCAGTCGTGAAACGGCCAACATTTTTAGGTCGTCGTAGGCGGTCGTGACCGAGAGGGAATAACGCCGTGCCAATTCCGTATGCTTGGGCTGGAAGGCCAGAGGGATGAAAGCCAGAAAACCGCCGGTGCGGTCCTGCTGCTCCCGTAATTGCAAGAGGTGATCCACCCGCTCCTTTAGTGTCTCGATATGTCCGTAGAGTATGGTGGCATTGGTCCTGATGCCTATGGAATGGGCTGCGGCGTGCACCTCTAGCCATTGCCTACCGCTGATTTTTTCGGGACAGGCCAAGGCGCGCACGCGGGGCGCGAAAACCTCGGCACCCCCACCGGGCAGGTATTCCAGCCCGGCAGCCTGGAGCTGCGTCAGCACTTCTTCCACAGGGAGATTGTGCTTATCCGCCAGGTGGGCAATTTCCACGGCAGTCAGCGCCTTGACCACGGCGCCCGGTAGGGCGCGGCGCAGGCGGTGAGTCATTTCCAAGTAGTAGTCCAGGTCCAGGTCGGGGTGCAGCCCCCCCACGATGTGCACTTCCCGGACACCCATGCCCTGCATGGCCAAAGCCTTGGCCTCGATTTCATCTAGGGAGAACAAAAAAGTGCCATCCTCGCCCTTGCTGCGGCTGAAGGCACAGAACTTACAACGGTTGATGCAGATGTTGGTAGGAGTGATGTGTTGGTTAACAACGAAATAAACTCTATCTCCGTGTTTTTTCCTTTTGACCATATCCGCCAAATAACCGACACCAAGGACGCTTTTCGCCCGGAGCAACCGCAGACCGTCGTCCCCGTCCAGCCTTATTCCGGAACGAACCTTAGCGGCCACAGTTTGGAGCTGTTCGTCCAATAAAAGGTCTTCCATAATGTCCTCCCTGTTTATCCTAGACAAAAGCTATGTCTGGCAGGTTGCTGACCAAGCCATTGGCATAGGCTTCGGTCAGAAACAGTTTGACAGCTTGCCGACCATGTTCCCCATAGTCCACCGTTAGCTCGTTAACATACATGCCTACAAAGCGGTCGGCCTGATTCCTCGTCATGCCTCGTGCGAAGCTCAAGGCGTAATCCAGAGCCCCTTCTCGGTGTGCGAGGGAGTAGCTGACGCTTTCCTTTAGTATTGAGGAGATCCTTTCCATGTGCTCCCGCCCGAGATCCTTGCGGATCACGTTGCCCCCTAGGGGCAGGGGGAGTCCCTTCGTCTTCTCGTACCACCATTGACCGAGATCAAGGATCAGGTGTAGTCCCTCTTCATGATAGGTAAGTTGGCCCTCGTGGATCACCAGCCCGGCGTCCGCCTTACCTTGCTTAACCGCATCGGTGACTTGGTCAAAGGGTAAAACTTCATACTTAAAGCTCGGTTGAAAAAGGCGGAGAGCCAAAAAAGCTGAAGTCAGGGTGCCGGGAATAGCAACCTTGCGATCGGCCAGATTTTTTGGGTCAAAAGGTTTCCTGGCAACCACGATGGGACCATAGTTGTCGCCCATGCTAGCCCCGCTGGAGAGGAGTGCATAGCGTTCCGCCACGGAGGGAAGGGCATGAATGGATATGGCACTCACTTCATAGGTGCCCTTTAGGGCTTCCCTGTTCAGGGTCTCAATATCCGATAACACATCCACGAATTCATACCCCGTGGTGTCGATCTTGCCGCAGTTAATAGCGTAGAACATAAAAGCATCGTCGGAATCAGGACTGTGCGCAATATGAATTTTCATAGTTGCATTTCTTTCCCCCTTAAAAAACCTAAAGCAATACAAGAAGCCAGTTTTTTCCAAGCCCATCTTCGTTCCCAACGGTCTTTAATACTATTGGCTTTAATCATGTCACGCTTTAAAGACGAATCCTGTTGTATGACCAAAAATCATACTGTTTCTTCTTTTTGCCGCTCAACAACTCCTGAACAGAGTCATCGTCTTGCCAATGCATAAATTTTTTAAATGCTGATAACCTATATCTTTTCGAGCAGCCATTTGAATTAAGCTGTCAAGGAAGTAAGATCTCTAATTACTAAATCCATACCTATATCAACGCCCACCCACTTCAATGCATTAAGTTAAAACATCAACACACGGTTTATCTTTCTTAATTTCTTTAATAATATTTAAGCGATTCCTAGAAGCGTGGGTTTCAATTCTTCATAGGTAGGCTGCATACGATAGTATACTGCCATGTAGTGAGTTAAGTCAATAAGGTTTCAATTCCTCCCAGAGCTGACGCATGAAAAATCTTGCGAGGTCTAAAACTGGTGTTTTTACCCCTGAACCTGTACGATTTTCTAAGTAAATCCTGTCTAGCTGCGGCAGCATAACCTTTCCGAACTATTTTTACTCGCTCCAGCCGATGCACGGCTTAACAATGAAAAAATTAGCACCGTATTGATAATATACAGATGTCTTGTTTTAAAAATGGATGCGCACTGGTGGTCCCTGGTCTAAGACACTGCTAAACCCATGTCTTGGAGCATACGCAGATCTTCTTGCATTAGTTCACCGCTGGTAGTTAAATAATCGCCTGCCATAAGACCGTTTGCCCCGGCTAAAAACGCAAGGGGTTGGAGACGACGCAAGCCCTCTTTTCTACCTCCGCAAAGGCGTAGTATCGATTGGGGGAGCACCAATCGAAAAACAGCTATGACCCTCAAAATCTCTAAGGGGGTAATGGCCCTTTGGTTTTGAAGCGGCGTTCCGGGAATGGGATTTAAAAAATTTAACGGTACGGAGTCAATCTGCAGCTTTTGTAATTCAAAGGCCAGTTCCACCTGGTGCGCCGGCGACTCGCCAAGGCCTAATATCCCCCCGGCGCACACGCGCAGACCGGCTTTCCGGGCGTTTAAAATAGTCTGCACTCTTTCCTGATAAGTATGGGTGGTACAAATTTTATCAAAATAGCCGGGTGCCGCTTCCAGGTTATGGTGGTAAGTGGACAATCCAGCTTCGGCCAGCATGGACGCCTGCTTTTCGTTAATAATACCCAGGGAGGCACAAAGGCTGAGACTTGTTTCCCGGCGCAGGAGCACGATAGTTTCCAGCATCTTTTCCAGGTCGGAGTCGGCAATTCCCCGGCCGCTGGTAACCATTGAAAACTTCCGCACCCCTGATTCCTCAACTTTTACTGCGCTGCGCAGAATCTCTTCCGGGCTATACATGGGGTAATTTGAGGCGCTGGTATTATGATGGGCTGATTGGGCACAAAAAGCACAGTCTTCGCTGCAATGGCCCGACCGGGCATTAATAATGGAACACAAGTCTACCTTGTTTTCCGAAAAAGATTGGCGGGTAACCCTGCCGGCCAGGGTTACCAGTTCATAAATTTCAGTACCTGCCAATTCATTAAGCCTAAGTGCATCTTGTTCACTTACGGGCAGCCCGGCCGTTATTTCATTATTTAATATTTTTAGCAAAGAGCTTCCTCCTCAGTAACTTTTCTTATGGCTGCGTAGGTAATATCTAAAACCTGCTGCAGTTCTGCAAAGCTCATGGAAAGAATGGGCATGAGTACCATTACATTATCCAACGGCCTGATGATTAAACTATTTTTTCTGGCTTCCAAAACGATGCGGTGGGGGATATTGTATTTAACTAAAAAAGGTTCTTTGGTGACCTTATTCTCCACGATTTCAATGCCGGCCATTAATCCCTTTTGACGTACGTCACCCACGTGTTGGAGATCTTTAAACCTTTTCAGGCCATTAGTAAACAATGAAACTTTTTCCTGCAGAACCGTAATTAAGTTATCCCTTTCGAAAAGCTCCAAATTAGCCAAAGCGGCGGCACTGGCCACTGGATTGCCGGTATAGGTATGGCCGTGATAAAAAGTTTTACATTCGTCTACTTCTCCCAGAAAAGCATTATATATTTCATCAGTAGTCATAGTGGCCGCAAGGGGCAGGTAGCCGCCGGTAATTCCTTTGGCCAAGCACATGATATCCGGGATTACATTTTCGTGATTACAGGCAAACATTTTCCCGGTACGCCCAAACCCCACAGCTACCTCGTCAGCAATTAGCAAAACGTTGTAACGGGTGCAAATTTCTCTTACCTTGGCCAGGTAGCCCTCCGGCGCCACCAGCATACCGGCCGCTCCCTGCACCAGGGGCTCTATCACCACCCCGGCAATTTCATGGTGGTGTTGAGCTAAAAGGGAGTCCATCTCGTTAACGCAGTCCATCGAGCAAGTTTCCTTGTTTTGATGCATAGGACAGCGGTAACAGTAGGGCGACGGCGCATGTACAGTTTCAAATAACAGCGCGGCAAATATTTTGTGAAATAGGTCCATGCCGCCCACGCTTACCGAACCAATAGTATCCCCGTGGTAAGCGTTTAGCAGGGAGACAAATTTACGCTTGGTCTTATATTTTTCTTCTCCTTTTTGCTGCCAGTACTGGTAGGCGATCTTAAGGCCAATCTCCACTGCGGTGGATCCACTTTCGGAATAAAAAACCTTATTTAGACCTTCAGGGGTTATTCCCACCAATTCACGGGCCAGCAGTGTTGACGGTACGTTGGCTTGACCTAGCAGAGTGCTGTGGGCCAGTTTATCCAGTTGATCTGTAATAGCCCGGTTTATTTCTTCTTTTCGGTGCCCGTGCACAGTAACCCACAGTGAGGAGATTCCGTCCAGGTACTTATTGCCCTCTACATCAAAAAGATAGCTGCCTTCCCCTTTTTCAATGATCAGCGGCTTTTCCTTTTGCCACTGGCGCATCTGGGTAAATGGATGCCAGACATATTGCTTATCCCATTGTTCCAGTTGTTCCGGCTTATAATTATTCACAATGTTCCTCCTATTTACACATTAATCTTTCAATCATCTAGAATCAGCTAGCTGGTAGGCAAAGCTTTTCCCAAACGATTCCTTCCTTGGCCAGCTTGGTAATACATCCAGGGTTATAAGTATCTACATCTATATCAGCGTCATAGGATATTATTCCTACCACGGGAACTCCAGACAACTCTTCAATCAGCCCCAGGTTTGTCTTCTCTGCCAGGCCGGCCTCACTTTGCTTAAAACCGTTAATAATAATTCCGGCAACTTGGAGCCCCCTTGCCTTAGCATACTCGACAGTTAATAAAGTATGATTTACCGTTCCCAAACCGGGCCTGGCCACAATCAACACCGGTAAACCAAGCAATTTAGCCAGATCGGCCATTAAATACCGGCCTATTATAGGCACCATGATGCCGCCAGCACCCTCCACCAGCATAAAGTCATGGCGCTCGCGCAATTCCCGATAGGCCCGGCTAATTTTATCCATTTCAATGGTGGCTCCTGTAATTTCGGCGGCTATGCGTGGAGCTAAAGGCGGTTCCAGGCGATACGGGCTGACTATATCCATTGGGTCGGCAATTCCCGCTACCTGCATGGCAAAAAAAGCGTCAACGGAAACCCGGCCTTGTGCGGTTTCTCCACTTCCTGTCTGCAGAGGTTTCATAACTCCCACGTTGAGACCTCTCTGTTTAAGATTTGCCGCCAGCCCGGCAGTAACGGCGGTTTTGCCGACACCGGTGTCGGTGCCAGTGATAAAAAAACCGTGCATATTTTTTCCCTCCTATTTTAATAAATAACCCCTAGCGTTTGACCGGCCTGCTTAAAGGCAGCTAAGGCCTTATCTAAATCATCCCGGGTGTGCGTGGCCATCACCGTAACTCTCACTCTGCTCGTGCCCGGTGGCACTGTGGGCGGCCTGATTCCCGGGGCAAAGACGCCCAAGGAAAACAGCTGTTGGGCCATTTGTACAGTTTTGTTCGCATCACCTATTAACACAGGTATTACCGGTGATTCTTCGGCCGCGATGGTGAAACCCATTTGCTTCAGCCCTGACCTAAGGTATTGAGCGTTCATATAAAGCTGTTTGCGGATTTGTGGATTTTTTCTCAGAACCCTAAAGGCCGCCAAAGCAGCGGCGATTACAGATGGGGGCAGAGCTGTTGAAAAAATAAAGCTACGCGCTTTGTTTCTCAGGTAATCAATTAAATCATAAGAACCGGCCACATAGCCGCCTGCACTACCTATTGCCTTGCTCAAAGTACCCATTTGGATAGGAATCTTGCCATCCAAGCCGAAATGCTCCGCCGAACCGGCACCCCGGCACCCCAATACTCCTGTGGCGTGGGCATCGTCGACCATTAACAAAGCATTATATTTTTCTGCCAATTTAACCAAGCGGGGCAACGGGGCCAAGTCGCCGTCCATACTGAAAACCCCGTCGGTGACGATAAGAAGCCGGCGGTAACCACGGAACTGTTGTAACAATTCTTCAAGAGCACCGGTTTTTTTATGGGGGTAAATCATAGTTTTGGCCTGGCTAAGCCTGCACCCGTCAATAATACTGGCGTGATTGAGCTCATCACTAAAGATGATGTCCTCCTGCCCCGTCAATGCGGTAATCGTTCCAATGTTAGCCATGTAGCCGGTATTAAACACTATGGCTGCTTCTGTATTTTTAAAATGGGCAATGGTTTCTTCCAGCTCTTCGTGCAGTCTAAAATTACCCGTGATTAAACGTGACCCCCCCGCACCGGTACCCCAAAGACTTACAGCTTCCCCGGCTGCCGCTTTTAATTCCGGGTGTTCAGTAAGCCCCAGGTAATTATTAGACGATAATAAAATACACTCTTTGCCATTAACCATTGTGCGGGAAGCCTGTGAATTATCCATTGTGTTAAGGTGGCGGTAAAGGCCATGCTGTTTGAGACTAAAAAGTTCCTCTTTTAAGAATTCCATTTAAATATGCTCCTTTTGGGTTACGGGATAAATTCGCTTCCTGATTATGTAGGTCCAAAATTGTAAACCTGCCCATAAAACGAAGTTAACAATTTATTAATAAAAAACTTTTTTTAATATTACCAAAGCATAGAAGCATTGTAAACCAAAAAAATAATAATGGTTAACTATTCACAGCCATGTTACAAATTGCGGACCATATATAGTATTGTGCCAAAATAAGCAACGCAGCACATGATGACCATGCCTACGTTGCTACTACAAGTTTTCGACCTTACGGTTGCCCCTTATACTTTTCTTATATATCCCTGTGGAGAACCAAAGTAAATAGCTAAGGATAGTAATGCTAAAATCTGGCCCAAAATCAAAGTTTCAAACTATTGGGTATGGTAATTACTGTCTGTTTTTTGCGTTATTATTAGGCTTTTCGAACAGGCTCTTAATAAATCAAGCCCTTCCCACAATGCGGGACGATACCAACATCGCGCGGACAGGGCCGCGGGCAAAGCCCCCGGTTGTACCACGTTGGCGGTGCATCGCTCCAGCTGAGCAACTGCCCCCTTCGACCGCAGCAGCAACCGTCATTCCTACGCTGTTGCACCCCAATAGTAGTTTAATATTTATTAACTTTCAAAACTAAATAGTGTTTCAACGCTAAGCAACATACCTACCATTCTCTAAAACACCTTAGTATAGTAGGTTTTTTTACTTTTTGCTCTTCAGCAGGGGGATTAACTTGGTAGGTGCTGTCTGGTTTTAGATAGACTTTATGTGGCTTAATATTCTTGGTCGAATCTCTTTGTGATCTATCATCCGCAAGCTTAAAATCAGTGAATTTATCAAACAGAAATCCAACTACTACACCATAGAAAATAAATGTAAAAAAAGCAACATAGTTAGTAATTATTGAGTGCTGTAGAAATTCTAATCCCAGTGCAGGGTATAGCACTACAAAAATTGCAAAGCCCATTACAGAACTAGCAGATATGGATTTAATATACAGATAATCCCTTCCTGTAACCTTTAATAACAAGGCAATTAATATCCCGCTTACTCCGGCCAAGCCTAATGAAGCAATTAAACCAAATAATTGTGCATACCAGGTAAATAATTGTGGAGGATTAAAGAATACTTCCGCCATATCTTTCCAATACGTTCTAGTTTTGAGCCCAGCCAAAATAAGTAAAAGAAGCAAAAAATTATGAATGACGCCTCCCATAACCCCTATCAATAATCCAGCTACATAGAAATCTTTTATTTTGTTTTTTGTCATAATATTTACCCCAATTGATTTTATTCTCTTATCAATTATGCTATTTGGGGAGTAAAGATATTCATATTCAACTTAAAAACTGGTGTGAAAGCCACCTAAGTGTGATGGTTCTTTTAGAAGCCTAAAATAATAACATTTCCAAAGTTATCTTTGAAAACCAGTTAATGCTGATTTATACACAAACATTATTAAAGGAACCTACATAATCGGCGAGCCCATCCTGAGAGCCCAGTAGATAACCGTTACTGATAACGGCCACCAAATGGAATGTTTTTGAAAATCTTTTGTAGAGGTGGGGTGGGGTGGGGTAGGGCTGAGGGAGCATGAGATTGGTCGGGTGGATTGGGGCATGGTTTTGGCACCCTGCCACATGAATAATTGACCAAATTATAGTAGGTAAAGTAAATTTGTGTTAAAATATTACCAAATAATGTTGAACGGGGGAAGTACATGGTACCGTCTACATCTGCGCCGGACTTGCAATCATTCCCTTTAACCATGATCGTAGGCCACATT
>JAENYQ010000153.1 GCA_016841675.1 Desulfotomaculum sp. | reverse complement strand
GCCTTATAATGAAGGAATGAAAGATCAAATCCTGTATGACATGGACGATACGGGCGCAATGATGCTATGCTGATGATTCAAGCTCAAATGCCGCATATCAAATTGCGCACCGAAAGACACTGCAAATTTGTTGAGGATAAGGCAATGGTAATCAACCATAAGGGATTTGTTTCCCCCTGTTATGCGTTAATGCATTCGTACAACTGCTATATTTATTGGCGCATCAAGGAAATGTATCCTTTTTACCTGGGCAACGTGACTAAAGAACTTCTGGACCAGATATGGACTGAACCCATTTACATTAACTTTCGGCGGGCGGTTAATGATTTTCAGTTCCCATCCTGTACCGATTGCAAGTTTATGGACGGCTGCTCTTACGTGGATAACAATGACAGTGATTGTTGGGGCAACAGCCCTTCCTGCGCCGAATGTCTCTGGTCCAGACAGTTGATTGCCTGCCCTTAAAATTATCTAAGAGCTAACAGATATTTAACAAAAAGCTGTTGACATGTAAGGTATAGGTAATTATTATATAAGCAAGTTTTTATATATCGTGGGCTATAATATATAAATGTACTTTTATAGATTATAGCTATTTACGAGAGGGGGTGCTATTTGAGGTTGGCTAACTGCTGTGATCCCAGCGCTCCGAGAGTATATAAGATTAAATTGGATACCGGTACGGTGGGCATCTTGGGGTTAGACATGATTATGGCCGAGGTGCGCTCAATGGAGCCGCTTGCTGCAGAAGAAGCTAAAAACGAACTGCTTAAGAGGGCTGCCGCCAGCAATTATATTCCCGGTTCCGCTAGAGGAAAATATGCCGAGTCATTGTACAGGGAATACGTAAAACAAATTAAATAAGGAGAAAGGGCGAATCAGAAGAGATCAAAGTGCATATTAAAAATGGCTTGCAAATAAAAGATGACGGGTTAATTATTTCTTTGAGTAAATTCCTGTGGTTTAAAAAAATATTGGTTGAGGGTGTAAACTTCTTTTAAGGTTGGCTCGGCTCGTTTTGAGCCGGGCTCGAAGAAGAAAAAGATGTTAATTTACGCCGGAAATGCTGGGCACCCGTCCTGGCATTACCTAAACGTGGGGAGAGTATGATGAAAAAAGATGTGCTGGATTTCTTAAAAATTTTAGCTGATGAAACCCGGCTAAAAATTATCATGATGTTATCCCGGCGGGATATGTGTGTTTGTGAAATCATGGATGACTTGGGTATGTCTCAGCCGGCTGTTTCCCACCACCTCAGGCTCTTAAAGAAAAGCGGCCTAGTGCGAGATGATAAAGATGGCCGCTGGGTATTTTATTCCTTGGATCAAAAAGTCTTTGAGCAACGGTTGGCATATAATACTGACTTATTTGATCAACTACGTGATAACCTGGAAAACCGGCAAACTCAACGGGAATACGGTGCCTGTCTGCGCATGGAAAAAGGAATGCAATCCTGCCTCAAGGCAAAATAATTATTTTCGATTGATACAGGGGGTGCCCTAAGATGAGCATCAAGTTATATATTCCAGGCAGTTTGTCTGCTACCGCAAAGGGCAAACATTTGCTTGAGGTGAATGGCAAGACCGTGGGCGACTGTCTCAACCAACTCGTAGGCATCTTACCCGGTATGGAGGAGGTCCTCTTTTATGAGAAAGGGGAGACACTTGCATTAAGATCGCGTATTAATGTACTGGTTAATGGAGAGAGCGCCGTTACGGCAAAAGAAGTAAAAGATGGTGATGAGATTCGTATTAAGATGAACATTCATTGATGAGGCGGTGGCGTTGATGGCTAGTTCAGCCACATTAACTGAAACGACCATAATGCTCCAAAAGGTGAGGTCCATCACCTTAGGAGACAACGCATTGACAAATTTTCTTCCATCCGATATACTTACGCTAGTATAGCGGATGGAAGAAAATGCATGAAATGAAGTGGTAGTATTGAAGTACAGTTTAAAATACAAGATTTGGCTTGACTCTGATGGAAAGATTTTTGGTGCAGGACCATGCCAACTTATGCAAGGTATTGCCGAAACCGGCTCGCTGGTAAGTGCGGCCAGAACAATGCACATGTCCTACAGTCAGGCTTATAACCTGATCAAGGCCCTGGAGCGAAGGTTGGGTTTTGCTTTAATTACCAGCCAAGCGGGGGGGCGGAGATGGCTCGGAACTGACTCCTGAGGCTCGAGAGTTAATGGCCACATACCAGAGCTTAGCACCGAATGTCACCAGGCATTGACTCGCATTTTTGAAAAGCATTTTGGATAATTTTAGGTTTAAACAACGCTACTCCGGTTAATAAGGCTAACGAAGAGGGTTTGGTTAGCTCGGGTGTTCCAGCCCGTGCGTTTTTTTATCCTCGTTATACATAAATACATATAATGCTTTTGACTATATTCTTGGTACAGGTATTTAAATATAGAAAAATATGTTCATATATTATTCAATCAATTATGAAATTAAAATATGAAATTAAAAACACATAGCTATGGTTGCCAATCAGGCTCAAAATCCTTAAACTCTACTTTTTAAACGGGTTCGCTTGACAAGAAAAGGATGTGGACAAACAACTGTTCTTTAGGATGATACTTAAATTATGTGGTATTATCCATTTTATTCCAAATATTTTTATTCTATCAAGGGGGGGTTCTCATTTGTTTAAAACCATATTTTTTAACCCAAGTTTCGATTCCCAGTAGCCCCAAATGCCCAAAATCGGCATCACGGCCACC
>JAENYQ010000038.1 GCA_016841675.1 Desulfotomaculum sp. | reverse complement strand
TTTGCTCCTTCTTAACTGTTTCCATGGGCTAACTCCCCCGTCCGTCAATTAATTACTTTACATGATTATACCGTTAACTCAGTATGTGTATTGCGTCATGTCATTTTGAACGAAGTGAAGAATCTAGATCCTTCGCTAACGTTCTTAGACGACAGCTGCCCTCTTTGATGCAAAATTGCCAATGAAAAATGTTCTTCTCATTAAACGGGATTCTACAGTAAAGGGAATAATCATGTTATTTATTGATTTTACATGCAGGCGCCTCTCCAATTCTATATATATTTGCATTTATATAATTTAAGGAAGAGGGTTTGATACTTTAAACTAAGATGATAAATTAGTTTAGATTTGATTTGTTTCTTTGCGCCTGTCTATGACCCGCTTGGCCTTACCCTCACTGCGCTGGATGGCCCGCGGCGGCACAATGGTTATTTTGCTGGAGATATAAAGCATCTGTTGCATTTCATGATGTAGTTTTTTAGTAAATTGCTCAATATTGTCTCTTCCCTGATTGTAGAATTCATCACTGGCTTCTACCTGTATTTCCAACCGATCCAGGTTATTGACCCGCTCTACAACCAACACGTATTGCGGCGCCAGTTCACTATGACGCAGCAGTACAGCTTCCACCTGAGATGGGAATACGTTGACGCCCTTGATAACCATCATGTCATCAGTGCGACCAGCCAGTTTGAAATGGCGTATGGCTGTACGACCGCACGGGCATGGTTCGGTGTTCAGCCTGGTGATATCCCTGGTCCGATACCTGATTAGTGGCATGGCTTCCTTGGTCAGGGTAGTGATCACCAACTCACCCTGCTCGCCGGGTGGTAATGGCTCCCCTGTATCCGGATCGATAATTTCCGGCAGAAAATGATCATCCTGCATATGCATACCGTTATGATAAGCACATTCAACCGAAATCCCGGGGCCCATAATTTCACCCATACCAAAGGTTTCATAGGCCTCCAAATGCAGCTTTTCTTCAATGTGTTCGCGCATCTCTTCGGTCGATGGTTCGGCACCAAATAAGGCTACTCTTAGCTTGAGACGGGATTTTATATCCACTCCCATTTTAGCTGCCGTTTCCGCCAATACTAAGGCGTATGAGGGGGTACAAGTTAATACGGTGGCCCCGAAATCCTCCATGAGCATTATTTGGCGATTATTTACTCCCCCAGACATAGGCACGACGGCGGCACCGATTTTTCTGGCCCCCATATCATGCCCCAAGCCACCGGTAAACAGGCCATACCCAAAGGCGTTGTGCACAACGTCTCGATACGTAACGCCGGCTAAGGTAAAGGTTCTGGCCATCAATTCAGTCCATGTTTCCATATCATTATGAGTGTAACCTGATACCACCGGCTTGCCGGTGGTACCGCTGGAGCAATGTATTCTAACTACGTCTTTTACAGGTACTGAAAAAAGTTCAAAGGGATAATTTTCACGCAGATCGTCTTTTACTGTAAACGGTAGTCTGCGTAAATCTTCAAGAGTTTTGATATCATCCGGCCTGACTCCATGTTCAATAAAATGTTTCCTGTAAAACGGCGATTGTATATATACCCTTTCCACCAGATCTTTTAATCGCTTAAACTGAAGCTGCCGACGTTCTTCAATAGGCATACATTCGACTTTAGGGTCACGGATTAGGGTATGGCTGGGCATTTTTACCATGAATATCACTCCTTAAAAGAAATTTTTTTAAAATTATGAAACCTAACCCCAACTGTCATCGGCCCTCCCTAATTAAGTTTACTTTTGAGCGGTACAACGCTTCGAACACCACCTAAAACCTTTTACCGCCCTTACATCGCTCGAGCATCTACATAAAATAAATTCAACAGGTTCCACTGATTTTATAAATAGGCAAAAAGCGTGCCAAACTTGCAGCACGCTTTTTGCCTCAATTTTCTGAATTGTCAGGTATCTAGCTGGTCAAATTTGACCTTCAAAACAAAGTGTGTAACTGTTAAATGACCTCAAATCAAGACTTTTTGCCAGGTCAAATTTGACCTTCATTTTCGACTTGTTTCAGTCTTCTCATCCTTCGAGTTAGGCTGGAAAGGCTTATACCAAGTTTATTAGCGGCCTCTTCCCTACTTTTACAAAGTTCCAGAGTATTTTTAACAAGCTTCAACTCGTACTTCTCCACTGCATCACTGAGAGACTTAAAATTAAACCCTGTTTCGGCAGGGTTTTGAGTCCGTACTAGGTATTTATTCGGAATAAGTTCCGGGTTTATTACTGACTCCTGGCTAGTTACGATAACTCTTTCGACAAGATTGGCAAGTTCCCTAACATTACCCGGCCAATTATACTTATATAACACTTCGATAGCCTCTTTGCTGAACTTTACTTCCCGATTGTACTTTTGATTAAAAAGTTCTGTATAATGGACAATCAGGAATGGTATATCCTCTTTTCGTTCCCGCAACGGAGGAATTATTATCGGAACCACGTTCAGCCTATAAAAAAGGTCTTCTCTGAAATCACCCTGTCTCACCATTTGCTCCAAGTCCCGATTGGTAGCTGCAATGATACGGACATCAACATCTTTTTCTTTTACCCCGCCAATCTTAGTGATTTTTTGATCCTGAATTACCGCTAATAGCTTTACTTGAAGTTTTTTGGGAAGCTCTCCTATTTCGTCAAGAAAGATGGTTCCTTTATTTGCTATTTCAAAGTAACCAACTTTGCCATCCTTCTTGGCCCCGGTAAAGGCCCCTCCCTCATAACCAAAAAGTTCAGATTCGAGTAAGTCCGCCGGGATGGCAGCACAGTTAATTTTTAAAAAAGATCCACATTCATTTCGCAAACTAGCCTCATGGATAATCCGGGCTACGAGGTCCTTGCCAACTCCGGATTCACCAAGGATAAGAACTGTACTATCCACAATGGCAATTCGATAAACGGTTTCAAGCATTAGCTTAATTTTTTTACTGTGGGCAACGAACTTAAATGTTTTCCCTCTTTTTAATTCAAGCAGCTCAAATAAGTATTTTGAAGCGAGTTTTTGGGATTGTTCATATTTTTGTCTCAAATGGTTTAATTCTGTTACATCGCGTATATTGCAGTACACTCTAACAATTTTACCGGTATGGTCATAGAACGGGACTCCGGTGCTTAAAACCTGCCTGCCTGCACTTGTGTTTACAATTACTGTTTCCTCGTTACCTGTCTCAAATGCTTTTAAGGCTGCGCTAGCGTCGGTAATCCTTTCATTTGTCAAGTCCTGAATTGTCCGGCTAAGTGCTTCTGATTTCTTTATTCCCATAATCCTCTCAAACGCCGGATTCACTAAAAGAAGTCTGCCATCACAATCAGTTATAGTCATAGCATCGTAGGAGTTTTCAATCATACCTAAATAGTCCCGATTTAGTTCTTCTAATTCCGTTAATCTGTCGCGTAAATAATTAAGCTCATCCGTTATTTCCTGGTAACTTTTTCTATTCCCCAATACTAGATCTCCCTTCTTATACATCCAAGGAGCTTATTTTTAAACTAGCATAGCCACTAACTAATACTGTAACGTTAATATAAGTATACATATATGTAATTATGGACTATTATACTCTTCATAATCAATACCAAAATACAGAATGCAATAATTATTAGGATATAAAAAAACCGCCTGGCTTTTCTTCGAAAAAAAGCAGGCGGTTTTTTGGAATACTATCCCAAGTTTGGCGACATAAACTTCCAATCCCTTATGTTACAAGGTTTCTCATGCCTTGCGCCCTATAAAGTAGTCCTAATTAATCAGCATTTTTCCATGCTACGCCTTGTGTTGGAAAATTATGTCGCCAAACTTGGGTTATGATGTATTTTTTTGTTAAATTGATTAATTTTATCATCTCCTTGATTATAGAATTCTTCACTGGTAAGAGCCTTAATTAGGTTTTCCATTATTCGTTGGATTTACCCATTTACACAAAAGTAGGGATACCCCCAGCACCACGCAAAATTGCTTAAAATAGGGAAAAAGCGAGCACCAACCAGCTATGGGAAAAGACTTATACGAACCTCAGCAGGGCCAGTTGAGGATTTAACTCCTTGTTCTATTTGCTGTGTGGTCCAATAACCGATCCTTTCTTGGATAAAACTAATCCAACTATTAACTTCTTCCTCGGTGTAACCCTTGGACACCATGCTGTTAACATAATCTTCTATAACTTTGTCAGACAATTTATTCCATGCAACCAATTCATCCTGGCTCAATTCAGTAATACTGTACCCTGATTCCCTGACATATTTATAGCCACTGATATCGATATCATTCCACATCGTTGTTAGTTTTTTACTAAAGCCTCCTTGAACATATTCGGTGATAGTATTCTGTAAATCAGGTGTAAGCTGATCCCATTTTTTGTTGTTCATAACAATATAAAAAGTATAAACTTGCCCCAAAGGCCAAATCTCAGTTACATTTTTAGTAACTTCCCCAAGCCTAAAGGTTAGAATCGTTTCATAGGGAAGCATAACGCCATCAATGATGTTCTTGTACAAGTTCTTGGGCAAGTTCTTGGACAAGCTATCATATGTTTCCGGCGTAGTTACCGCAACCGGTGCAGCCCCTGACGCCTCTACTAACTTTGCTATGTAGCCGGTGCCTCTTATTTTAAGGCCCTTAAGATCTTCCGGTGTTTTGACCTGTTTGTTGACAGTAAAGATATTATTTACTGCAGAGGAATGCAAGGTGAGCATGTGTACATCATCAAATTCTTTTGGTTGAAATTCATTGTAATAATCAACAGCTACATGGTTTGCAACCCAGGCGTTTGGAAAACCCAGGGGGAGGTCAAGTACCTCTGTCTGAGTAAACCTGCCGAAATTATAACTAAGGCTCGAAAGACCAATGTCAACGATTCCCTGGGTTACTCCATCATATGTCTTGTCCGGTCCAATAAACATACCACCTGGATAGTATTCTACTTCAACTTGGCCGTCAGTAAGTTTATTTATATCATCAGCAAATTCTTGACCAATTTTTCCTTGACCACTCTCAGCAGGAAAGTAATTTGCAAATTTTAATTTTATAATTTTGGTTGTTTGTTCATCTGCCAGCTCAGTGTTATCAGCAATATTTTTAGAAGATCCTTCACAACCGCTAATTAACAACAGCGCAACTCCCAATGTCAACAAAACCCAAAATAATTGCACTCGCTTTTTCATTAAATTACCTCCCTTAGTTCCCTTAGTAAACTTAGTTTAATCTTTAAACAGTATTTATGCGGTTTCAGGATAATAATTCAATGCCTCATTTTGAGCTCTAAAGATTTAGACCTAATTTTCAATTGGACTTCCAAGCGGTTGGTTATCGGGTCAAAATAGACTTGTATTTGCTGGTTGCAACAGCGAATCCGACAACTGGCGTGAAAAAGTAACCGATCACTTCGCTGAGTGATGATTGTTCAGCGCCTTCTTTTATGCACTCGTGTGAATTTGCAATTTAAAAACGGTACCCATTTTTCACAAACAACCAACATAGAATGATGCCCTACCATGATAATATAGCACATAAATTTGGTATATGGTAATAGCCGGTTTCACGATTTCACATGCTTAAATGTAAAAATAGATCACGCAAAGTGCAACCGAACAAGAACAACGTTCCTAGGAAGAACGTCCATAAAACGCACGTATCTTGGAACCATGAAATAGACCATTCGTTCCTCACAAAAGGTAATAAGATCTTCTGGTAAGAGGCTTTGTCCCGGTCTAAGTACCAGACTAACCATGACTTCATCATCTTCTGCTAAATCAGATTTTACTCCGAATACGGCCGATTCCATTACAGCCGGATGCGAGTTCTAAAACGTTAATATCTCTCATGCTGGGGTTTAACAAGGGAACAAACGGCACATTCACGGTTTAGGAAACGCGATCCGGTGTGGAAAGGCGCGTGTAAATGTTTCTACTTAGATGAGCTCTGCACGGTATGAGAAGTAAACAAGTAAGTAAGTAACTATCTAGTTAGTCACTTCATCCCACAACTAAATCAGCATACATTTTATTAGTGAACACTCGATAAGTTTATTTTAACAATATTCATATGTTTGGACAATAATCTTAATATTCTTTTTTTTATATCGCACCATATTAATAAATCAGGCACTTCGTTACGCGCTATAGTCTCTATTAACGAACGATATGCCCTTATGAAGAGACCCTGTTACAGAGCGACGGTACCATATCTCCCACAAAAGTAGGATCACTACTACAAGGAACCCGGTCCCATTCACTATCGTGCCTATCTTTATGTCATGGTTAAATGGAATGAGAAGTGCAACGCTGGCGATGCAGTACAAAACCCGGCGAAACAATGGCACAACATGGAAAAGATAACCGACCAACCCGATGCCTAAAGTGATGGTGCCAATAACTGCAGTTACCACTGATAAAAGAATAATCGTCAAACTGGCGTCGTTTAGAATTAGTGCCGGTGAGTACACGAATAAAAAGGGTATTACATAAGCTAGTATACCAAGGCGCATAGAGATTAAGCCAATTTGGTTGGGGTTGGCGCCAGTAAGTGCTGAGGTGGCAAAACAAGCGAGGGCGACCGGAGGTGTCCAATTGGCGACTGTGGCAAAATAGAAAATGAACAGGTGAGCGGCTATCGGGAGAACGCCGAGTTCTATCATCGCTGGCGCGATGAGTGTGCCCACTAGAGCGTAGGCTGGCACCGGAGGCATACCCATTCCTAGAACTACCGACGCTACAGCCGCAATAACAAGAAGGAAAAATAAGTTGTCATTACTAATAATAGTGAGGGCATAGGCTATATTAAAACCAAGGCCGCTAGCAGAGGCTATCCCAATGATTATGCCGGCACCAGCGATCAGGGCAGTGATTGTCATTAGCATTTTGCCAGTCCCTTCGAGGGTAGCTACGGCACGTTTTATGAAATTGCCACGCCCGTCCTTGGTCATCATAAGGATCGGTACCGAAGCAAAGCCTGAGATAACGCCGGCAACGTTGGGATTAATACGGATTATCATTAAGGTATAAATAAGAATAGCCAGGCAGGGAATAATAACCCACCCATCACGCAGGGCTGCTCGCGATTTTGATATCTCGGCTTTAGGAATGCACAAAAACCCCCTTTTTCCTGCTTCCAAGTCTACCTGTACAAATAACGCCACATAAAACAATAACGCAGGTATAAGGGCGGCAAGTGCCACATCCGCATAAGGCATGCCTAGGTTCTCAGCTATCATGAAAGCTACAATGCCCATAACTGGCGGCATTATTCCACCACCCGAGGAAGATACAGCCTCCACTGCTCCAGCATATTCAGGTTTGTAACCAGCTTTGGTCATTAGCGGGATGGTAATCGTCCCGGTTATCATGGCGTTGGTAGTGCAGCCACCAGTGACTGAGCCAATGAGGCTCGACATCCCTACCGCTGCCTTAGCCGAACCACCCCGTAAATGGCCGAGGATTGCTATAGACAAATTAGCAAGATGATTGGCTCCCCCGAAAACAGTCAAAACATTGCCAAATAAGATAAACGCCAATGCAATACCGGCAGCTAAGGTCATTTGACCAAGAATACTATTAGGGTCTATATAAAGGTAAGTGATGAGCCTCTCCCATGTGGTACCAATACCTTGTAATGATCCCGGAAACAGGTCAGCATAACGACCGTAGAGTATGAAAGCGCCAATCACAATCACAAACACCCATCCAGCAAAACGGCGAACCCCTTCTAGGATAAGCAGAATCGTTAGTACCCCCAATATAGTTCGTTCTAATGAAATATCACCCAGACAAAAAGCGATCTGGGGATAGAACCACGTGAGGTAAAGACCTATCGGTAGCGCCAATATAGCAAGCAGAGCGTCATACCAGGGCAAGTAATCATGTGGAGCTTTATTGCTGGCTGGTTTGGAAAAGAACATAGTTACAAAAACGAGCGTTATAAACAGGCCAACGTATTGTTCTGTGTACAACCCCCAACCCCAATAAGTGTGGATGCCCATAATAAACAGAATACCCAAAATAGGAACTAAGCAGAGTAGGCTGCGCTGCAATAAGCCTAGCAGACCAGGAAGCTCTCGGAAACTCGCACTTTCGACATTCACCTGTTTCTTTTTTTGTTCCTGGTCTTTCGGCACCGCATTCTTAGTCGCGCACATTTTTAGACCACCTCTTTCTGTTAGCTATTAATCATTCGCACGACTTTTCAAACGTGAGAGCTGGCACTCTCCTAATTTAATTTTCTGCCAGCCAAAGACCCTGCAGCACGGCACCAGAAGCATGTTCCTGTTTATAAAGCGCTGCTGGTTTAAAAATGAGAATAAACCCTCTGGAATCCTGAATGTTGTTGAAAGTAAACTTCTAATGCTTTAGAAGCATCTTTTGCATCACCTCGGGTTCCGGGTTCCACAACCATTTTTTCCTTCCAGAAGCGTACAGCTCCCTCGTGGTACGGCGCAGTTGTTCGAAGCCAAACATGGTTTCCTGCCGCCATTTCTTTTATAAGTCATGCAGTGAGTGGAGTTCCATATCGTTTTCGTAAACAGCCTTGGTGAGCCCGTAGGTAGCGTCAGCACTAATCTTAGATTCAAGATTCAAGACGCAAGCCATGAAACATAATTGCTGTGCTATTCCGACTTGAGAAGGCCTCTTTCAGCTAGCGATATATGCTTGCGCCAGGCACATACTTGTGCAACATCTCAACTAGCTCATTAGGTAGTTTGTCAGCCTATTGGCTGACCGCCAAAAGTGTATCATGATAAAGTTCATTTTCGTTATGCCCCATCCGTAGATGTTTAATATGTTATAAGGGTTTTATATGTATATTTACATGTTGTAATTAGCAATACGTCCTTTTTATACAATAGATTACTTGCGGTACTAATCAATTCAAAGTTCCCAAGTAAATATAATGTAACTTGACCATTTAAATAGAGAGTAAAACTGTAAAAAGCCAAGTCAATAATTTGTTTATTTAAGAGCACCATTTAAAAAAAGCTCGGTGGTCTCTGCTACAAATTCTTTTGTCGATAGTTGACCCTTTGGGTCATACCAGTTATGAGAAAAACTAATTATAGCTAATAATGAGAAAGTTGTGGCTGTCAAATTCAAATTTTTAAGGCGACCTTCACCATTTAGTCTAGAAATCTCATTTTTTATTAAATTAAATACATCTTTTTCTTTATTTCTAATTATTACCAACTGATCTGGGCTTAGTCGTTGAGTTTCTTTTAATAATAAACCAATTTCCATTTTATTTTCTATTACCTCTTTTAACCCATGATCGATAATCCGTGTAATATTAGTTTGTGGTGTATCATCTCTATTTATTGCAGAACGCATAGACTTCAAAAGCTTATTTAATAATGAGTTAAGAATACTGAAAAGGATCTCTTCTTTGTTTTGAAAAAAATAATATATCCCGGCAATACTAAGTTCAGCAGCTTTTGCAAGTTCTCGTGTTGAAGTGTTATCATATCCATTTTCACTAAAAAGTACAATAGCTATTTTCATGATTTCTTCTTTACGATCGATCAATTTTTGCCCTCCATATTCAATTAAATGTAAATTCTGTAATTATCATTTACCCTACTTATTGCTCGTGTCATCACACAGCTTGCTGAACAAGTAAATCATTTTCAACAAGTATTAAATTTTACAAAAAGACCTTTTCCAGCCAGTCGCAGTCAAATGCTTTTTGGAACATGCAGGTGTCATTTCTCCCTATTGGTTTCTCATCAACCACACAACCTGCTGCACGGCAACCGTAAACATAGTCTTGTTACAACTCGCTGTCAGGGCAAGATTAAAGTCCTTGGAAGTAAGAATGTTTTTTGAAAGTGTCCCCCTACTGCCCCAGAAGCCTTTTTTGGTTCTCCTCTGCCTCTGGGGTCCACAACCCTTTTTCCTTCCAGAAGCGTACAGCTCCCTCGTGGTACGGCGCAGGTTGTTCGGAATCAAACATGGTTTCCTGCCGCCATTCCTTTAATAAGTCGTGCAGTGGCTGAAGTTCCTTGTCGTTTTCGTAAACGCTCTTGGTAATCTCGTATGCGGCGTCGGCACTAAGCTTAGATGAAGCCGCAAGCCAAGAAACAAAATTGATCGCTGTGCTATCCGACTTAAGGAAGCCCTCTTTATGCTGGCGATATATGCTTGCGCCGGGCACATACTTCCGCAACACCTCGACCAGTTCAATGGGCGGGTTATCAGCCTGCTCGGCGGGTAAATCTCCAAAATTCAGCGCGTGCAAAGGTGTTGCCGAGTCGATCTCAAGGTTGAGAGAACCTATTGGCTGGCCACCGAAAGCTGCGTCGACACGTCTTTCCTGCAAGGCGCGTACGGCTGATGAGGGATCGGCTACAGGTATTTCTTTCACGTCATTCCAGGTGAGGCCAACGGATTCCAGGGTAGCTGTTACACACTGCTTACCCACTACGAAACCCCCATAACCACCCGCCACCCTCTTCCCTTTTAATTCCTTGATTGAACTAATACCGGAATCCAAGCGCACTGATAGAGTAACTGTAGGATTTCCATGGCCGCTAACCAGTACCCGCATGTTTTTGTACGGTTTTTCGTAGCCGGGCCCTGAGTTGTAAGACCATGCGATGTCATTTCCAGATTCGATGCCTAACCCAAGTTCCCCTGATTCCAATAAGGGGTTAAAAGCAACCGGCCCGGCACTAGGCTTTACTATCACCTTAATTGGCGAACGATCGCTAAGCACCTTGGCCACCCCTGTTGCGACCATGTAACTCGAACCGCCAGTAGGAAACGTTCCGAGCCCAATCGTCGATGGGAACTCTTCAGGCACCGTTTCCTGTGCCTTGTTTGTGGACGCACTTGGTGTAGAGTTTGATTGGCATCCGCTAAGCATCAGCCCTATGAGCAACAGTGGGACCCAGATAACCCAAAACCAATGATATCGTTGCACAACATCATCCCTCCCATTAAGTATACTTCTTTATTTTATTTCTAACTTAAGTTTCGCACTCTAAAAAACGTAGTCTTGAAAGATACTTGGAATGGCATAAACCCTTATTGCGATTGGGGTTATGTCAATATAGAACCTTAACGAGATGGTATTCAGCCTAGTTATTGAACTAAATAGCCTTTACTGATTGACAAAAGGTCACTAATCAGTGTTTCATAGTCAATCTTTTTACCTCGTTTTATTTCTCTTTCTATTATTTTCCCTTTATGATACTCCACAATTTCTTTTGGAAAGGGCAAATTACCAGTATCATAATATCTGATTGCGCCTTCACAATCTTTAATGCCCAGGACTTTACCCGCGGCAGCACGATTAGCCGCAAAGGGGTTGTCAAGAATCCCACTTACGACAGCTTTAGCTGCTCCTGCTAATGGATCACCGTCACCAAGCTCCAATATCTTATCCAGGATAGAACGGACTTCTTGCTCTTCCATCTGAGCTTCCATGTCGATTTCTTTCCTATCAATATTGATTTTTTGCGTTTGCAGGAAGTTTTGTATTACTTTGGCAGTCCGAAAAGTATACGCCATATCCTCTTTAGTGGGGATAGCTTTGGCTTCTGCCACAGTCCTGATGTCGTTTATTTGTGCCCCGATCAATTTGCCCACAAGTGTATTCATAAATACCACGGCAAAATTTGCCCCTACCTCCACCGGATATTGCATCAAACTAAAACTTGAATTAGGAAATAACTCTACATCATGATGGCCAAGTTTCTTAAGGTACAATTGAAGGAGATTGCAGCGAACTTCTGCAGAAGCAACATCCTGGACCAAATTACCATGAGCCGGACATTTTACAGAAATATATTTAACACCTTGTTCCACCTGTAGCATAACAGAAAGGATAAGGTTGGCAGTTTGCAAAGATGGTGGAATAGCCGCGGGATATAGACCCTGTGCCGCAGCACAAATCGGCACACCATGCTCTGTATAATAACCCATTAACCTACAAACATATTGATGGGTACTAATGGCTTTTTCCAAAGAAACTTTGGCGTGCTGATTCCAGAAATCCATGAAAATATCGGGCGCTGAATAACTACATCCTCCGGCAAGAAGGGTATCATCACAGAGCCTGGCATCAGCAGCTCCATAGCGTGGTAGAACGGGAACATTAACGGATTCAACCATTTTCCTAATGGCAGCAACACCATGATTTACTACAGGCAAACCGTTAAGCTTTGATTCACCTGTTTTTATGCTTTCATCCAGGGCACGCCGAGCCCCTTCATAGTTATTCTGTCTGGTCATACTGTCGGGAGAAAGTCCCAGTAGATCAGCCTGACCTTCTTTTTCGGTATATTGATACAGCTCTATATGTTCTTCCATAGTTGCTTTCCCCGCGCCGCAGACAGCATATATTTCATTATGTTCTTTCGCGTATTTTAATTTATTGACAGCGTTTTTAAGGGGCGGCAAGCTTTTATGGTACTCAATGGCTTCATCAAGATCAACGATTTCCTTACCTGTAGGCCATTGTTCCAATACTTCCTCTCTTTGTTTAAAAAACTCGTCCTCGCTTAGTTTTTTATTTCTAATCATTTGCTTACCCTCCTTCGAAGCGAAATATCCGTTTCAAGATCTTCTAATACTCTGGTTGGTGAAATACCAGGCGGATACACTCTGTCCATACCTAGTCCTTTAAATTTCTTTTCGACCTCTTCCCAAAGTTCTTCTTTAAGAAGCAAGGAGCCGCCAATATACAGAAGAATATCACCTAAACCGGCCTCGGCACACTTGTCTCTAAATGAGCGAACCAAAATTGCGGCATGCCCACTAAAAGAAGAAATAAAAATGGCATCTGCATTTGTTTCCACAACGGCATCGATAAATTCCTCTTGTGAGACTTGCGCTCCTATTGAATTTACCTTAAAGCCGGCATCATTTAATGCTCGCTCAATAATCTTTATGCCTACAACGTGGACATCCTCACCAATTACTCCTGTCACTACAGTTCCCATTAATTTATTGTCAACACCCATCCTTATCCTCCTATTATTAAAAAATTGACTGACAAAACCATTATTATTTCGCTAAATCGTGTATATTTTGCACCCCTCTCCCTTGGAGAACGCTTTTAGAAGTGGAGAGTGCATTCATACCCATGATCTTCATTTGACTTAATTGATTTCAATCACTTCCAGTTTCCCGCGATACACGTTCGAGATACCTCTTCCCTATCCTTACAGCCTTCTCAGGAGCACTCTCGGCCAGTAGTCCTATTGCATAAAGAATGTAACGTCTATCAACAAAAAACTCAGGGGACTGGGGTCTGAGTGACAAGGGATCTTCATTTGAAAAGAGCGCCCCCTCAAGAATTTTCGCCGGTTCCGAGCTATGAGCAAAGATCCCTCCGGTGCCGATAATGTTTCTCACCTCTCTGAGGTCCTTGCCGGTCTGCTTATATATCGGGCCCTGGGTCGTATAAATCTGCTCCAGGCGACCTGCATGTCTTTCCATGGCGATTTCCGAAGCTATTCTCGCCAACCAGTTATCCAACCGGAAATCTATCTGGCTGGTTGGCAATGTTTCAACGTGTTCCGACAGATATTTTGCCTTATCCCGCAATTCGGTCAAAGATTCCGGCCGCACCCCGTTTCTCAGTATCCGCACCTCACCGGCCGCCTCCACAATTGACAGTGCATTGTATCGAAGGCCGAGATCCCCCTCCACAGTTCTTTTCGCGAAGGGCTCAGCTATGCCTTTCATGAGAATTCCAAAATCCTTTTGATGTCCATGCGCAATAGAATGGATGTCTGTGGTCGCCCCACCCACATCAACAATAACCGATTCACCCAGTCCATCTTCCCTACCGGAACCCATCGCAAGAACTTCTGCGGCCCTCAAGACAGCCATCGGTGTCGGCATGATCACACCGTCCACAAGTTCTCCCGCCTTATCCAAACCTTTTGCATGGACAATCCGGTTCATGAATACTTCCCTGATCGCAGCACGACTCGGCTCTACATTCAATTCATCCAAACTTACCAGGACGTTATCCACAACTTTGACATATTTATTGGCTGATTCAAGTATGTTGGTGACGTCATCGGCGCAAACCTTGTTCCCTGCAACCACTACGGAAGCTCTTGTGTTCGATCCGGCTATCATTTTTGCATTATGAATGATAACTTCTTCATTTCCCCCGTCGGTACCGCCCACCAGAAGTATGATATCCGGTGATGCCTGCTCCATTTGGACTATCTCAGAGTGATTAAGCTTAAAGGAATAGTTTTCCACCAGTTTTGCACCAGCCCCCAGTGCTGCCATCCTCCCTGCCTTTAGCGAAAGGTTAGGGACCAAACCCACGACGGCCAAACGCAGACCCCCTGCGGCGCTACTACAAGCCAATCGCATGGTGGCCTCTTTGGTGCACTTTTGCTGAGCATTCGATTCCAATTGCTGAAGCGCCGACTTTAGACCAATGGCAATATCGCTTGACACCGTGCTTTCAGAAAGTCCCTGTCCGATAATCCTCTCTTCATCAATATCGAAAGCCACGGCCTTAGTGTATGTACTGCCGAAATCAACAAAGATAACAATATTAGGCACTTACATCCCCCCTTGTATGACGCTACTCAGGCAAGTTTGACCTTATTCTGCTCTCATAATTAGTTATCATAACAATTTGCATATTTGGTAAATCTCACTGCCCAAAACCGATGTCCCCATGAGCGATGTCCCCAAACCCCGCCCTAACATATGGGTTGTCAGGGGTTAAGATAAACTCATTTCTTTTGCCCCTGACAATCCATAAACCCAAGTATTAAACAGGTTAGAGTGTTTTTTACCAGGTCCCTAAGTATGGAGATCCGCCTTTGAATTGGCCAGCATGTCGGCTGCGGTGCCTAACGAAAATTGGTTATTCTATAGTTCTCCTCTTGATATGGAAGATATATCTTTCACAATTGTCTGATAGTCAAGTTTCTTCCCTATAGCTTTTTCTCTCTCCGCGATCTTCTCCTTGTGGAAGTCGATGATCTCACTGGTAAACGGGAGGTTCCCGTGGTCTATATATCTTACTGCACCCTGAAGATCCCGGACTCCTTTCACCCTGCTCTGGACATATTGGCTCGTTGAAAAGGGAACATCAAAAACGCCGGTTTGTGTGGCCTTGATTTCCCCCACTACGGCATCGCCATCACCCAGCTCCAGAATCTTGTCTACGATGAGCTCTGTCTCCTTTTCCAACATTGCAGCCTCTGCTTCAAGGAGCTTGTCCTCAAGCTGAAAGTTCTGGCTCTTCAATTGCTTGATTAATGTCTTGCCAAGTCGCAGACTATTAGCGCTTGCCTCCCGCGTGGGGATCGATTTTGCCTCTTCTATTGTCTTAACCGTGCAGAGTTCGCTCTTGCCCGCTACGGCTGCGGTAACACCTACACTAATGATGGCACAGGCATCGAATGTATCCGCCGGAAACTGGCCGGACCAATTGCTCAAATTCATTGTCACTTCTATATCTTTGTAGCCCTGAGCCTCCAGATACCGTTTAACAGTTTTGCGAAGGACAATTATGCCAGCCGCATCTTGCACCAAATTACCCTGAGCATTATTGACCAGATTGATGTGTTTGACCCCTTGCTCCGCAGCAATGAGTGAGTCAATGATCGCACCTGCAATGAGGACGCTTAAAGGACACAAGATAGCAAATCCCCCAATGATGGATGCAACCATGGGTACATCTCTTTCGCCATAGTAGCCCATAAGCCTGTATACATACTGGTAGTAACTGATCACAACTTCGTGGGGTATATTCCTGGAGTATTGCGAAAACGCTAGGATGGGGCATCCGGAAGCACCAGTAAATCCACTGGCAAATCCAATCTCAGCGACCAGCCTCTGATCTACGCAAGGATTCCTGATCATCAAGGGGAGGTCAACGGCATCTATCAACTTCCTCGTCCCCCGGACGCCGTGAGCAACCATGGGGAACCCGTTGAGGACCCATCGCCCCGTCTTCAGGCTCTCCTCCAAACCGCGCTCCGTCTCCGCATACCGTTGATTCCGGGTCATGCTGTCCACATGGGCACCCAAAAGGTCTGCATGACCTTCATCCTGCAGAAACCTCAGGTAGTTGCTGAATTCCTCCACAGTAGGTATTCCCGATTCGCAGCGAATCAGAGTCTCCCCTTTTTCGCGTGCTTCGACGAGCCGAAGGGCGAAATTTTTTTTGGCTGGGAGGGAGTTGTGAAAAGTCAACGCTTCCTCCAGATCAACCTCTGATCCCGTTGGCCACGTGGCAAGGATCGCCTTTCTTTCCTTGAAAAACTCGTCATCGTTCAGCTTCCTGTTCTTCACCATCATGATCTCACCCCTTCTCGTCGGCAATCTGCTTCAAGATCCCTAATAACGGTTGCAAGCTCTATATCGGGAGGATAAACCCGATCAAAACCTATATCCTTGAATGCCTTTTCAGACTCCTCCCATTTCACATCGCCGATAGTCAGCTGTCCGCCCAGATAGAGCAGGATGTCCTTCAGCCCAGCCTCCACACACTTCTCCCTGAGCCCCGGCACCGAGATCCTCGCATGTCCGCCGAGGGAAGATACGAAGATGGCATCAGCCTTAGTCTCTAACGCCGCTTCTATGAACTCTTCCTGAGACACCTGGGCGCCTAAAGAGACAATCTTGAATCCCGCCTCTCGCAAGGCGTATTCTAAGATCCTAATCCCAATAACGTGGACGTCCTCACCTATAACACCTGTCACCAGAGTTTTCAATGAATGTACCTTCTCGTTCATGAATGCTCATCCCTTTCAGATATGATTTAATCTAACTTTTGTTATTTACATCAATGTATAATTATGGATGACAACGTGTAACTAAACCAAGACCGCGTGTTTTTTATCATGGCCCAGATGGATTGCACATCGTCTCCCGGCAGCAAACTTCCCATGTAAATGGATAAATTGCCCTAGCTCCTTTGTTTATTGGTTTGTTTAACCGTAAATGCACAATGAATTGGGCAGCCTGGACCCAGCGCATCGGTTATTAGGTTGTCATTAGCTTTATTAAATCACTGATTTTCTCAACTTCCTCAAGATTCTCAACTAAGTTAAGGATCCTTTCAGCATTCACTTCAGATATTGTTTGGGAAAAAGCTACATTGTTTATGAACTTCTGTTTTACTTCCTCGTTAGAAAGAGGATCTAAAACCGGGTCAGCCTTTGCAAAGCTTGCTTCCGAAGTATATTCTGTGCCATCCTTCAGTTTTACTTTTAAAAAAGCACCTCTTGCTTGTTTATCAGCACTAGTCAATTCTTCAATCGTGATTTTATTGGCAATATTAATAATACGGGGGTCCCTTATCAAATTCTCTTGAAAATGCTCTAAAATTATATCTTTTCTTAATAATACATTTGCAACACAAAAGCGAAGGTTAAAAGCCGCATCTATTTGAGGAACCTCCCGGATTATAAAAGGTGGCCCAACAAACATATCGCGGACCGCCGCAGGAACCTTGAGAATTATTTGGTCAATTTCATCACTTTCTACATCATATTTTTTAACGAAATTAAGGGCACAACCCACAGCAGTATGATTAGCGCGGCACCCTGGATATGGTTTATACGTAACCTCAGTATGGTACTTTTTACCTAGATCCTCTATTAAAATATCAGGATTAGTGCACCCTTCAGTATAAAGTTTAAAATAACCGAATTTGCCGAGCAAAGCATCCTTGGGTCCGGTCCACCCTGCTTTAGCTAATTCCGCTGAAAATATACCATTCCTGGCTGACAAACCTTGAGTGAGTTTAAAGATGGGAGTTCCTTCCCATATTGTATCAAAACTGCCAGCCAATTGATTTAAAACAATGCCAAAGGCATTTTGAAGTTGTTTTTTGGATAACCCCAACAACCGTCCAGCAATAGCTGTAGCTCCCAATGCGTTAACTGTTCCAACATTATCCCATCCCAAATCAAATCCAAAACCGGAAGCAGCTAGTACCCTGCAGGCAAAGTCATCTCCAACCAATAGTGCAGAAATTAATTCTTTACCACTGATGTCTTTGACTTCCCCTAAGGTCAGGGCAGTCATTACTGTAGTCCCACTAATATGAGATGGAAGATTGACACCATTAACACGCGCCTGTGTTGCTTCAAAATCGTAGGATCTAGCCATAACACTATTTATCATAGCAACATTATGGGCCGGCGCCTTGCCGCCATGAACAAAAATTGTTGCTTCTTCCCTGCCTCCCCAGGCCTTAACCAAATCAATTAAAGCTAAATTGCCGGGAGCATTTGCACCACTAATTACACACCCTAGTACATCAATAATACGATATTTGGAATTTTCTAATTTTTCTTGATTAAAATTTTCAAACTTTGTGCTCAATACGTTGTCTGACATTTTTTCAATATGAGTACTCAATGCTAATTCCTCCATTATCTTTTAAATGAACATGCCTTAGTCTGCAACATCATGTCATATACTCATACTTTATTAAGAAACGCTCTCCCGGCCCAAATCGAATGCCGGAAACTGCCACGCCAGTTTTCATATTATAGGAATTACAATTCCTTTAACGGCATTTCTGAATTCACAAATGCTAGTTCTTTTGAACCCTGTGTCGGAAGGGTTGGATAGAATCCTGTCTGGCCTTGAAACCCCAGGATTCTATTAAATACTAATTTTTAGTGCTTAGAAAACTTTACCCTTTGTTTCAGGTGCAAATAAATATATAACAATTGCGGCAGTGATATTAACGACAACTGCAAAAATTATTATTCCATTACTGCCAAACCCGGCAGCTACTATATATCCTGCAACCAAAGGTCCAAAAAAGGCTCCTACTCGGCCGCACGCCTGGGAATACCCTTTGCCCATACCCCGCACGCTCGTTGGCCACACTTCTGTTGTAAATACCATGGAGGACATATTATAGCCGGTCTGCATAAACATATAAACCGCACCGGTAATAACTACCATGGTATAGGTTGCTGCCTGGCCATAGATAAATGCAAATATAGCAGTCATAATAGCCATTAATATAACAGTCCATTTCCTACCAATCTTATCTACCAGGTAACCCAGTAGGAATAAAGCCGGCACACCGCCAAGAGAAAGCCAAGCTACATAGAGCACAGACTTCATCATTGTGAAGCCCTTCATAACCAGCATGCTACTCAACCACATGCTTATACCATAATTACCCATCATCTGGCAAAGCATGTAGACTGTCATCATAAGCACAAGACCAATGTAAGCTTTCGTCCAAAGTGATTTGCTCTCTTCCACCTTTTCAGCAGAAATGCTGACGGGCTTAACCTCTACCGGTTGAGGCAACGGCTGTCCAGTGCGTTTTTGTATTGCGCTCTCGATTTTGTCCATTATCTTGTCGGCTTCTGAATGCCTGCCTGCAGCGTCCAGCCAAAGGGCAGATTCCGGCATGAACTTCCATAGAATAATGGCCCATACTGCACAAAGTGCATCTAACATGCCCGCACCCTGCCAGCCCCACTTAGGCAATAAAAAATAAGTCGTAAATCCCACCAATGACATTCCAAATGCCATAGTTGCTATATAACCTACGAGATACTTGCCGCGTAAACGTGAAGGAACCATTTCACTCAGCAAAACCGCGGCCGTCGGTAAATGTGTCCCTAAGCCTAAACCAATAAAGAAACGACTCACTTGAACTTGCAACACAGAATCTGCATACGTCAGCATGACTCCGGCAACTCCCCATATAATCATAGAACCAATAATGACGGGCTTCCTGCCAATTCTATCTGCCAAGTGCCCACCGATCATGGCACCAAAAAACATACCTGCAAAAGCTAGCGACGCCAAAGATCCCAAAACAGCAGGATCAATATTCAAATATTCCTTCAAACCGGGCATCAGATATTGAAATCCGTTGTTGATAAAGGTTGCAGCAAGTATCGACATTAATAATATCCAGCACAAAGTTATCAGGTATGATGAGTGTGGAAGACGTTCCAACCGGCTTGATATGCTTACGCGTTGGTTTATGCCGCTATTGCTCATAGTGCTCATTTTAAACCCCCTTCAATTATTTAAATAATTTTTGGAATGATTTTAATTAACTGATTATGCATGGAGAATCCTGTTGTTTCCAAGGCCAGACAGGATTCTCTCCAACCCTGCCGACGCAAAGCTCAAAAAAGCTTGGCAAGAACCGTAAACCACCACGTCACCATGGTAGTATTCAAAAACTTGTTGAACTGGCCATAGGTAAATATTAAAATTTCGAACAATTAAGACATTTAAAAACATGTGTTAACAGTAGTTCCCCAGTACCTATTCTTTCAGGTTTAAGTTTACTATGATTTAAATTTGTAATGTTGCAGTACAACATGTAAAAACACTTGTTCTGAATAAAACGCCCAATAAAAATGCCATTTATTAAATATTCCCTGGATAATCTAGCTGGAAATAACATTGCACTATAATTTTTGTATATTAAACAATCTGGTTAAGTTATTATTTCCAGCTATGTAACGGATTAACTAAAATATTACATTTGTAAATGTCTAAACCTGTCAAAATGTTTTAAACTCTCTCACGCGCAATATCCCGAAAACATTAAGACACATCCTAATTAATCAATTTTTAAGCATCCACAAACATACCTATAAAAGCAATTGACACCACATATCCCAAAGCAGTAGTTTAATAACGGGACTCTACTGAAAAACGCTTGCCCCTGGGGGCTGCCCCCTACTCCATGGTTCCAGTCTTCCAGATTAACTTCGCATCAACAACTACTGCCTTATCCTCACGCACGATGATCGGATTGAGGTCCATCTGGTCGATGTGCCCCTTTAGGTCCTGGCCGAGACTAGAAACTTTGAGAAGCAAATCGGTTACCGCCTCACGATTGGCTTTGATTCCCCTGAAGCCTTCAAATAAAGCATGAGCCTTCAGTTCGCGCAACATGTTATTGGCATCAAGACGGCTGATCGGCACCCGCCGGAAGGTCACGTCCTGGTAGAGCTCAGCCAGAATGCCGCCAACTCCGCACATAATTGACAAGCCGAAGGTGCCATCTTCAATAAGTCCCACAATGATCTCCACCCCGGGAGGCTCCATATGCTCGACAAGCAAGTCTTCGCCCGGGAAACGGGAACTCATCTCCGCGACAGTCTGTTCCAGAATTTCTATATCCGTGATATTGAGCGCCACTCCCTTTAAATCTGTTTTGTGGAGCACTTCGGCAGACCTTATTTTCACCACGAGGGGGAACGGTAACGGGATCTCTGCCGGCAGCAGCCCCTTGTAAAGCACAATCGATTCTGGAGTGGCTATACCGCGCTTGCGTAGTATAGCTTTAACCTCGTCTTCGGCCAAAGGTACGCCAGGTTTTGGCACAAACAAAGACTCCAGTCCGGTTGGCGCCGGAACGTCCTCTTTTTGCGAATTCACCTGGCGGAGGAACTCTGCCCGTTGGGCAAGAACATCCACGGCCTTTACAGTCCGCCAGAAGGACGGAAAGGCAAGAACTCCGGCGGTTCCCATCTGCCGATTAGCCTGCATAGTGGTCTCAGAACCAATCGCCGCAACGATTAGCGGTTTTTTACCGTGCTTGCCCCAGTGGCATATTTTCTCTGTCAATTGTTCGTCTCTTTTCGCAGCGTGGTACATGAGGCAAGCGATTATAACATCAACCCCCGGGTCGTCCTGGAGAATCTCTATCGCCTCGGCATACATATCATTACTGGCAGAGGGGGTCAGGTCGATCGGATTATGAACCGATGCGAAAGGAAGAGCCATCCTGGCCAATCTCGCCTCAATTTCCGGGTCTAGTTTCGCCAGGTTAGCAGCGATGCCCTTTTCCTTTGCCTCAACGTAGTCGGCAATCATGACTCCTGTTCCACCGCCGCCGGTCAAAATCGCTACCCGACGACCATTGAGTGGTTGCGCGTAAGCGAGGGCCCGTGCTGTGTCCAGGAGATCTTCGTCGTCATAAGCTCTTATAACACCCAACTGTCTGAGAACACCATCAGTAACCCGGTCCGATCCTGCCAGCGACCCGGTGTGCAACGCAACTGCTTTAGCACCGGCTGAAGAACGGCCGGCCTTTACAAGTACTATCGGCTTTTGTGGGCTTACCTTCCGACAGACTTCAATAAATTTTTGAGCATCTACAAAGCTTTCCAGATATACGCCTATCGCTGACGTGTTGGGGTCCTCCGCAAAATACTCAATCAGCTCATTTTCGTTGACATCGATACGGTTGCCAAGTCCAACGAAAGCAGAGAGGCCAACACCGTAGAATGATCCTACATCCAGTGCTCCCATAACGCCCGAGCCGCTCTGAGAGATGATCGCTATATTTCCTGGATTTGGACGTCTAAGGTGACTTGACGGTAGAAAAACAGTATCCAGTTTTAGCCGTGGAATGAGCAATCCTAATGTATTGGGACCAAGGATACGGGTGCGTGTACCGACAATTGCTTCTTTTAACTCCTGTTCCAGTTTCCGCCCTGCTTCGCCGATTTCGCCGAAACCACCTGAGATCACAATTACCGCGCCTATACCCCGCCTGACACAAGCGCGAGTAGCCTCCGGCGCTAACCCGGACGGCAAAGCAATTACAGCTAAGTCCGGCACATCCGGCAGCTCATCAACATTGCGATAAATAGTTTTTTCGTACAATGTTCCACCTTTGGGATTAATCCCGTAGACCCGAACACTGCCGTCCATGAGCTGCTTCACGACCGAGTTACCAGCCTTGCCCTCTTGTTCAGAAACACCGAAAACTACTACTGATTTTGGACTTAGAAGGTTATTTAACCCAGTTTTCATCGTACGAACTACACTCCTTCAACAATATTACTGTATCTTTATCCTGTATTCCTAAACGTTAGGACAACGTAAAATAAACTCGTACTTAGAAAACTTTACCCTTTGTTTCAGTTCCTCATATATTAACGGCAAACTCAAACAAGCCAACATACCGCATCCTATAACAATAAGCCCTCAAAATTATCTTAATACATACTGCGCAAACAAAAACATCAATCCTTAAGCAATTACCATTATAAAGTAAATGTCAACGCTTAAGCTTGTAACCGGCATTTTCACGATCCCAGGTATCCGCCGTGATCCCTTCTTCGCGCAACCTGTACTTCTCCACGCGGAGAACAGCATTTTTAGGAAGACTGTCCATGAAGCGTACGTATCTTGGAACCATGAAATAGGCCATTTTATCCTCACAATAGTTCATTAAATCCTCAGGCAAGAGGCTCTGACCCGGCTTAAACACCAAACTCACCATGACTTCATCATCTTCTGTTAATTCAGATTCTACCGCATATACGGCCGATTCTATCACAGACGGATGCGAGTTGATGACCCTTTCCACCTCAAAGGAGGAGACATTCTCGCCGCGACGCCTTATCGAGTCTTTTTTCCGGTCTACGAAGTGGTAGTATCCATCCTCATCAATGAGAGCGTTATCTCCGGTGTGAAACCAGAGATCCCTCCATGCTTCGACAGTCTTTTCCGGCATTTTATAATATTCGAGCATTATCATATTTGGTTTCAGGGGACGAATGAGAATTTCACCAGGTTGGTTGACTCCGACCTCGGCACCGTCTTCGTCGACGATTTTGATTGAAAAGTCCTGGTGTGCTCTGCCGCAGGCGCCAAGCTTGCGTTCTGAAACTTGATTTATTATTGGCATACCAAGCTCACTCGATCCATAAAACTCAATGATCTTGGCTCCAAACCTCGGCTCAAATGCACTGCAAAGTTTCTCCGACGCCGGCCCTCCCAAAATAATTTTTAGGGGGTTGTTTGCATCTTCGGGACTGGGCTCAGCTAAGAGCAAGATCGGTAGGCGTGCCCCGCCGGCAATGCTAATGGCGCAACCATATCGTTTTATATCTTCCCAGTATTTACTGGCGGAGAATTGTTTTGCCAGCAATATACTTGCACCTTTTAACAAAGCAAGATTAATGCCGGCATGCCAGGCGTGGGCATGAAAAAGTGCGCTATTGACGTAAATACAATCATTTTCATCCAAATTCTGCTCTAGAACTCCGTTGTAATAGCGCTCTGCCATGGAAAATAAAAGGTTTTGCGGAATCAAAACACCTTTCGACAGTCCGGTGGTTCCGGATGTATACAAAATCAGGACCGGATCAGACCATATGACATCCACCGGCTGGTATCCGCCATCATTGCTCGTAAGATCGGACCATTCCACCAATTCCTTGCCAAGCGCATTGATCTGATCTTTAACGGTATCCGCGCCCTCAGCATTGTCGTCTGATTTGTGTTTGCCACAGTCTTCTTCCAATACCACAACAGACTTTATCTTAGTTGTTTTTTCCAATACAGAGGCCAACCGGTCCACGAAGTGGCTGTGCATGAATAATATACTTGAGTCTGAATGGTCCACCATATAAGTCATTACTTCACCTTTGTGGGCAGTATTGATCGGCACCTTAACCGCTCCCAGTTTGGATAGCCCGAACATCAGGAAAATTGACTCGGGGCAGTTCTCCATAATGACAGACACTTTGTCCCCTTTGGTGATCCCCAATTTCTGCAGGCCACAAGCGACCCGATTGGCCGCATCATTTAATTCTTTAAAACTTATTTTTTTATCTTCGAAATACATGTAGGTACGTTCACTGTATTTTGCTGCCTGCCGTTCAAGAAGCTTATGCATTACTCTTTCCCGCGCGATATCCAGAACCATTAACATACCTCCTGTTAGAATTTTGCTGAAACATATCATCCAAAAGACAATGATTTTTGCAAGCGCTAATAGTTCTGTTGCTTATTAACCAAACCTGTTTTTTTATATTTCACCAAATCTGATAATTAAGCATATTATACATATTCTAGTCAAATGATTAATACCTTTATGAACAATGCTAATTAATACTTTTGAGCGACCGAAAGACGCTCAAAAGTATTTTAAATTCCTAAACAACTGGAATATCGTCTTCTAAACTTTATTTTTGGCCGTACAATTCCCTAAATGATCTCTTATCACCCAACAATTCACGAGCAATAATCAAACGCTGGATCTCATTGGTCCCTTCATAGATCTGGGTAATCTTGACGTTACGCATAATTCTCTCGACCGGGTATTCACGCATAAATCCATATCCACCGAAAATCTGCACTGCGTCCACACCCGCCTGCATTGCCATATCAGTAGCAAGGGTCTTGGCCATAGAACCGTACATAGCGTACGGCTGGTCGTTGTCACGCAACCAGGCTGCATAGTAGGTCAAAAGCCGTGCAGATTCTAGATGGATCGCCATGTCCGCGATCTTCCCTTGCACGAGTTGAAAACTTCCAATGTTCCTGCCAAACTGAACGCGCTCCTTGGCATACTTGATCGATTCGTCAAGTGCCGCCTGTGCCTGGCCTAGCGCTTGGGCTGCTGTAACCACCCGTCCGGTCGCTAGACTCTTAAGTGACGCACTTAATCCTTTTCCCTCTTCTCCCAACATATTAGAAGCCGGAATCTTGCAGTCATCAAGGGCCAGTGTGCGTGTTGTTGACCCCCGGTAGCCAAGTTTATCTTCTTTATTTCCAAGAATGTAACCAGGCCTGTCTCTTTCAACCAAAAAAGAACTTATGGCACTTTTTCCACTCTCACTGGGGACCTTGGCTACAACGATTGTGAACTCTGCCTCTCCAGCTTGCGTTACGAAACACTTCTCGCCGTTAAGAATGTATTCTCCGTTTTCCAGGCGGGCAGTGGTTTTCAGCGAGGCAACATCTGAACCGGCATTGGGCTCGGTCTGCGCGAAAGAACCCACTATTTCGCCATCGATGATTCGACTTAGATATAGGTCTTTATGCTCTTTTTTACCGTCACTAACCAGTTTACGTATAAGCGCCCAATTTGATACTGTGTTCGCTGCAGCTGAAAAATCATACCGAGCCAATTCCTCGACAACCAGGACTTGAGTGAGCAGGCTGTCAACGCCTGCCCCACCGTATTCTTCAGGACCGGTCAAACCTGTGATTCCCATATCAGCTAACTTTCCCCAAGCATCCCAGGAAAATCCGCCTTTTTCATCTATTTCACGAACCATTGGCGCTAACTCTTCCCGGGCAAAATTTCCAACATTTTTCTTTAATAACTGCTGTTCTTCAGTTAGATTGAAGTCCATAAATTAAGCCTCCGTACACACTGATTGCACACCTAAAGAAAATCTCACCGTAGCATATTAACGAAACATTACCATCCAGAATGGGTATAACATCGTTGACAAGATTACACCTCACCATAGGGCGTTCAATACCAAAACTGTGCTAATTGCCCTGGTCTTGTTCATGCATTAAATGCCCATAGCCGCCTCATCGCCTGGAAGATTCATCGGGCGGAAAGAGTAGGGAGCCGGACCCATGCTTACCATAAGCTCCGCGCCATTGATGCCTTTCGCCTGTTCGCTGGCCAGGAATGCAATGGCATTGCCCAATTCTTCAGGATCCTGCAACCGCCCCATCACACCACGGGCGATAATGCGCGATCTAGCTTCATCACTAAGTCCCGCAGTAGCAGGCGTATTGACCAGGCCGGGGAAGACAATATTGCTGGTTACCCCCATCCGGGCATACTCCAATGATAACGACCTTGCAAAACCAATGAGACCCATCTTGCTTGATGAGTAGGAGCACTGCCCATAGCCGCCGTCCATACCTGCTCTTGAGGAAACAAAAATGTACCGGCCAAAATTGCGCTCAACCATTGAGTCAATGGTCTCTTTGACACAGTAGAAGCAACCTGATAAATTGACTTTTATCTCTCTGGTCCACTTCTCAACCGGCATCTTTTCAATTGTACCCATGTTATCGGTAATAGCGGCAACGCATGATACAATGTCAACCGGCCCCAACTCAGCTTTTACCTTATCCATGGCCGCTTTTACGCTGGCGTAATCGGCCAAATTTACTGAACACGCTATGGCTTTTTTGCCTGTCTCACGAATCATCTGCGCGGTTTCTTCCGCTGCATCAGCAAGGATATCAAAAACAGCAACATTAGCCCCTTCTGCTGCTAAAACCTGACAAACAGAGCGTCCGATACCTCTAGCTCCACCAGTTACTACTGCAGTCTTGCCGGACAATTTTAAATCCATTATTTCAAACCTCCTGATAAAATCTATTTTGAAGGGGTATTTACGGTGAAGTTTAACATCATATCAGGCACTGCCATAACTACCACCCGTTTTCAGGCCGGCAAATTACAGCGCCGTATATTACACCGTGTGCGGCTTGCCCCCTGACACCTTTGACCATGAATAAAAGCATTATTTCCAGGAAACCTACTCTAGAACACAAACAGCTCGTTGCCCATTGTCACATCAACCTCAGCGCCAGTGATGCCTTTCGCATAATCGCTGCAAAGGAAGGCGATCATATTGGCAATTTCCGCAGGCTCCTGCAATCGTTTTGTCAGGCCCTTGTTGAGAAGTTTTTCTTGGATTGCTTCAGGAAGAGCCCGATAAGCAGGTGTGTCGACCAGACCGGGTAAGACAATATTACAGGTGACGTTCTTACGCGCGTACTCCAATGCCGCCGTCTTTGTCAAACCAAAAAGCCCTGCCATGGCCGCAATGTGGGCGCTCTGCCCATAAGCACCACTCGTTACCGCTCTGTTCGAAATATTAATTATTCTGCCCCACTTGCGCTCTTTCATCGATGGACCCACCGCCTTGATGCAGTAGAAGGCGCCGGACAGAGTATTGGCTAACTCGTTATCCCAAGTTTCCGGGCTCGTTTGCTTGACGGTCCCAAAAGTGTCATATTTACCATCGGCAAATACCATAATATCTACCGGCCCCAAATCAGCAGCAACCTTTGCAAAAGCCGCGCTTACGCTGTCAAAATCGGCGATGTTCACCTGTGCCGCTACCGCTTTACCCTGAATCTCCTTGACTGTTGCTTCTGCGGCCTCGATATTCTTATCGAGAACACCGATATTGCATCCCTCAGCGGCTAAAGTCAAACAAACAGCTTTGCCAATACCAGTTGCTCCGCCAACTACTGCGGCTGTCTTACCCGATAAATTCAAATCCATTCTTTCAAACCTCCCCGAATATGATCATTTTTGAAGAATATTTACGGTGCAAGTCTTTGCATCCCCACGCAACTCTGCTCCCATGCATTCCGCTAGGAACACTTTGGCGCCCTCTACCTGGCGATCACCGCACTCTCCCCGAAGCTGGCGTACGCCTTCAACAATCTGCGCACAAGCTGTAGCACCAAGAGGATGTCCTTTTCCGAGCAATCCTCCCGAGACGTTCATGGGTATCTTTCCGCCAAGACTGGTCGCCCCTGATTCCACGAATCTGCCACCCTCGCCTATCGGGCAGAACCCCAGGTTCTCAGTGTGCATTACCTCACAAATCGTAAAGGCATCGTGACATTCGGCGACGCTAACATCCTCCGGCCCCAGCCCCGCCTTCTCGTAGGCTATGCGGCTGGCACGCTGGTCTTCTTCAAATGTTTCCATATCGGGCCATTCATCAAAGACGCCTGACACCAGTACCGATGCTTTTATATGAACAGGCTTGGTTGTGTATTGGCTGGACAATTCAGAGGCGCAGAGCACGAGGGCCGCTGCTCCGTCAGCGTTTGGACAGCAACTCAATTTTGTTAGCGGATCTGCCATCATAGTAGTGTTGAGCACTTCTTCCAAGGTCACTGGTTTTTTATAAAACATGGCCAACGGATTCATGCTGGCGTGGCGCCTGTTTTTGACGTCGACCATGGCTAATTGCTCTTTTGTAGTGCCAAAGGAATGCATGTGTCTGACGGCGCGCTGTGCAAAGCCATTGATCACAACATTACCTTCTAAAACGTTAATATCTCTCATGCTGGGGTTTAACAAGGGAACAAACGGCACATTCAACTTCTCTGCCCCCACGACAATGGCTATATCATACTGTCCTGAAGCAATGCTCATCCAGGCTAAAGTAGTCGCGGAAGCACCTGAGGTGCAGGCGTTCTCAATGTTGAATACAGGAACTTTATTTACTCCGGCACCCCACATTACAGCTTGCCCCACAGTAAACTCCTTGGTAAGGTTGCCCGCCTGCATGTTGGCGAAGTAACCTATATTGATCTGAGATGATTTAATCCCGGCATCCTTGATGGCCTCAATGGCGGCACGGGTTCCCATTTCCACCAGCGGCGTCTTTTCATGCTTTCCAAAAGGGGTCATACCGACACCAATTATATCTACCGATCTCATTATTTGCCACCTCCATCTTGAGGAGTAAAATAATACCGCAAGCATTCCTTACCGTCGAGGCCTATACCGATTTGCCCGACCTGTAGAGTGACCCGCTTGCCGATCTCTATTTCTGACACCTTTTCCGGGTCAAACAAGCCGTATACCCGTATATTATCGCCATCAAGATCAACATAGCCACTCGCATATGGTTGGGGAAACTTGTACATCATATTTGGTATGCGCAATATCGAATAACTATAGACTGTTCCTTCACTGGAAAGGTCAATTCCCTGCACTTCCCCGAGGCAGTGGGGACAAACTACCGGCTTAGGAAAGAACTTTTGATCACATACCGGACAATGAGCTCCTAATAATCTTGGGGGCGGTCCCACTTCGAAAATTCCATCCAACATTGGTTTCAGTTCGCTACTCATGGCAACCTCCTTAACAAATTTTTATCTGACCCTTTCTTAGCGGCCTTTCCACACCGGATCGCGTTTCTCCCTGAAGGCTTTACCACCTTCTTCTTTGTCTTCGCTGCAAAACACATACTTTACACATTCAGCCTCATAATCTAACCCGGATTCCAGGTCAACCTGCTGGCTCATGTTGATGCACTTCTTAGCAGCTTGCACAGCCAGCGGCGCCCTTGCCGACACTTCTTTGGCTAACTCCAGCGCCTTGTTCAAGCACTCTTCCGGCGGAACCACTGCGTTGACCAGGCCGATTCGATAAGCCTCTGCTCCAGTAATAATACCTGCGGTAAAAATAAGCTGTTTTGCTATCGCCGGTCCAACTAACCGTGGCAGGCGCTGTGTGCCGCCAGCTCCAGGTACTACTCCTAATTTGGTTTCCGTCAATCCCATTTTTGCTTTTTCTGACGCTACCCGCAGGTCGCAGCAAAGGGCCAATTCAAGGCCACCGCCAAAGGCAAAACCATTGATCGCCGCAATAACGGGCTTTTTGTACCCTTCAATCTTATGGAACGTTTCGCGTGTAAGGCGTGAGAATTTAAGGAAGGTGGTAAGGGGGTCGTCGCCTGAATCGGAACCGCTGATATCACCTCCGGCGCAGAATGCCTTTCCGCTACCTGCCAACACCAGCGCGCTTACGCTCCTGTCACTTTCGTACATATCAAGAAGCTCGCTAAGCTCCCCCAATAGCTGTGAGCTTAAGGCATTCATTTTCTGGGTGCGGTTTAACGTGATGATGCCAATCGAACCATTCGTTTCGTACAACAAAGTTTCTAAGGTCACTTGTTTACCTCCCAAATTCATCTAGTAGTCAGCTAATCGTTTTTATCTTTTAAACTCACCACCGGATTTGCTGAGTTCATCACCTCCCCTCCACATAGTCCTTCAACTTCAGGCGATACCCAAATACTGATGTAATCTAATTACATCTGGGTGTATGTGATTCTACTTAGACGACCACCTTATCGTAGTCTGCCAAATACTTAACTAACCCGTTAGTTACATCAACTCACCCAAAATTCACAATCTTTATCCCAATGTAACGGCTCATGCATCAAGTCTACTCCCTATCAATAACAACCAACGTTTCAAGAGGCTACTTCCTTCCTAGGGAAGTCAATCTATTTTACGTAGATTTTTAATTGTAATTAGTGAGCACTCGTTAAGCTTATTTTAGACAAAGTTTGCACTTTTGTCAATAGTCTTAATCTTCTTCCTCTTAAGAGTTTTATTTTGACCATCTATCTGAAGTTCCCCCTATGTTAGGATTCCTAAACTATTGATTGTTAAGAACACCATTTAAAAAAAGGTCAGTGGTCTCTGTTACAAATTCTTTTGTTGATAACTGCCCCCTTGGGTCATACCAGTAACGAGTAAAGTTAACAATAGCCAATAATGTAAAAGTTGTGGATGTTAAATTAAAATTTTTAAGACGTCCTTCATTACTTAGTCTAGAAATTTCATTTTTTATTAATTTAATAACACTTCTTTCTTTTTTTTTAATAATTGCCAACTGTTCGGGTTTTAGTCGTTGGCTTTCTTTTAATAACAAAACAATTTCCATTTTATTATCTACTACCTCTTTAACAAAATGGTCTATAACTTTTGTAATGTTTGTTTGAGGATCATTGTCTTTATTTATAGCCAATTGCACATATTCCAAAAGGCTAGTTAGTGTCCGATTAAGAATATTGAAAAGAATCTCCTCTTTGTTTTGAAAAAAATAATAAAGCCCGGCAACACTAAGTTCAACATTTTTGGCAAGTTCTCGAATTGAAGTGTTGTCATATCCATTTTCGCTGAAAAGTACGGTAGCTATTTTAATAATTTCATCCTTACGGTCAGTCAATTTTCCCCCTACATAAATTTATTTTTTGTTTATTAAATTCATAATCATCGTTAAGTTAATACCGGTTTTAAAACCGGGCTGGGCGGGTTGTTTCTAATTTATCAAATTCGTCCCGAAAACTTTCAGTCTTCCTTAAACGCCTCAGAATACGCGTTGGCAAGGTTGCCCCAGACAGCAGCACCCATAAAGCAAGGATGCCGTAAAACGCAGATTGAAAAAAAATTTCACTTAGAAATTTTTTTAAACGATGCCAACCTTCATTTAACAAACTCACCATAGGCACCTCCTTTTCTTAGAAGTTATTCCATAGGTTTGACACCGAAGGTACTGGCGCTTAATATGAAATACTGGTTAGCGACGCATGGCACTCGGTTCTGCTGCTAGAAACATTTGTTGACCGAAACCCTTTTCACGGTACATGCTACTGGTAGTCAAATGGATTACGTTTGATAAAACTGGTGATTGTGTCGTAAGGGGAATAAATCTGCCTTAGTTGTCTGAAATTAGTGAACGTTTGTTAAGTTAATTGTATCAAGATTCACTCTTTTGTCAATAGTCTTTTGTCAATAGTCATTATTTAAAATTTAATAATTCATAGATGTCACCTACAACCAACCAGAAATACTAATGCAATAATGACAGCAGAAATGATTTCAAAGCACTTCTGCAAATAAGGAAAGGGGACACACCTTCTAAAAAGGATAGGGGACACACCTCCTGCGGAGGAATGTCCCCAACGTATAATGTCTCTAATTTATAACTAACTACCCGCCGCCATTTCTCGCCCGGCCCAAAAGGCCTTCACATTCAGTTCTTTGAACTTCGCCGGAACAAGATCCTCCACGGCCCGCAGCCAGGTTTCCGCCGGCTCGTCCAGGCGCGTAGACAGCACACCAAGCAGCACCACCCCGGCCAAGGTGGGATGATTACCCAGTTCAACTGCTTTGGCGGCGCCCTCGAGCCAGATCACCCGGTCGCCAGCCCCGGTCAGAATAGACTCAATTTCCTTTTCTTCCGGATACTTCTCCTGACCCAGGTTGACCGACGGCGGCATCACCTGGTGGATATTAACTAGTGCAACGGAGCCGGGTGCCAGGAAATGGGGCCAGCGGGCCGCCTCCAGCATTTCAAAGGCCAGCAGAAAATCGGCGTTACCCTCCTCAGCATGCCCACTTCCGATACAATGTTGCCGGCCAGGATGGTGCCCTGGCCGCCCACTCCGGCAACCGGCATAGCTATTCAACCCCGTTTACCACCGCTAGCGGTCTCTCCCCTTTAATGACCCGAACGCAATTGGCCAGGGCGC
>JAENYQ010000037.1 GCA_016841675.1 Desulfotomaculum sp. | reverse complement strand
AAAATGTTTATCTCATCAATGGGGATTACTGAGTAAAGGGAATAATCATGTTAATGTTATCTCCTAGCCCGGGCCCCGGTGACCGAAACGTTTTTTTCGCCAGCTTGGCCGGAGTCCGGGTAATATACCGTGACAGAGATTTTTTTTAAACCGTTAATTGGACAATCTACAACAACCTGTACGGCAAAATCAAAAAAGCCGAATGGTGAGGGAAAACTTTCCCTGTTCATCGGCCCGATGTCCTCGTATCTATATGATGTCATCTCTTCCAGTTTGCCCTGGGCCAGCTCCAGCGCGGTAAGCCTATTTGCCGCGCTGGCCGATTGCTGCGCTGAAAAGGTTAGTGACAAACTTAGCGGAGCCACAATGATGCTTAACAACGCAAACGACAACAAGACTCCAATCAGGATATAACCCCGATTATCAACCATATACATCACCAAATAAATTAATCTCGCCCGGCAGGCGGCTCATCACTAACCCTGATGCGCCCGGTTACCGGTGCGACTATAACATACATAAATTTACCGGTTTGCAGGCTGTTCAAACAGATATGTCCGCCTGCGGTAGGCGCTCCCCGGGCGGAAAACCTGATGATGTCGTTTGGAAAATTACTCAGCACCATATCCACACCGCTGGGCAAGGCTACTTCGCGGTATTCTGACGGACTTAAGAGGTCAATAACCCGGTATTTTTCAGAGTTGCGGTTTAATTTGATGCGATAATTGACCGACTCGTTTACCAGTGCGTCCTGCCCGGTAGAACGGATGTCCTGCTGCAGCTGCAGACAGGCCGACTCAAGCTGACAGTCAGCCAAGTAATGGCCCATTGCCGGCACGGCAATAGCTAAAACAATGGCTAACAAAGCAATTACTATTAATAGTTCAATAAGAGAGAAACCAGTGCGGTTAATTGACACCATATCGTACAACCAGAGGTAAAAATTTTTTTGCATTCTTAATTCAACAAATTAGAGTCATTTCCTGCTAAATCGTATATAATTTTTCACTTTTAGCAAAAATTTAATTAGTTGTCAAAACTATTAGTTTTTTCGATTAGTTCACAAATTTAGATAAACAAGTTTGGTGCCGACACCGCTTTTGTTCACATCAATTTCGTTCGTAATACAGTATTATAGGTATCTTCAGCAGGATTATGAACAAGTAATGTAGTATTTAGTAGCACAGAACAGAACAGAACATGTAAAGAGGTGAAAATAAAAAATGCTAAAAGATTACGAATACAGAGTATTAGACAAATTAGCCAGCCTGGCCGAAAAACGTAACGTGCTCGATGCCTCATTGTTTGATAAATACCAAGTTAAACGGGGGCTTCGTGATAGTGACGGCAGGGGTGTTTTGGTTGGCTTGACCGAGATTGGCGAGGTACATGCTTACATCGTTGATGAAAACGATATCATTCCCGTTCCCGGTCGGCTAATGTATAGAGGCTATGATGTAAAAGACTTAATCGACGGCTGTCTTAATGATGACCGTTTTGGTTTTGAAGAAACTTGTTACCTGCTGCTTTTTGGTGGACTGCCCAGTAAAAATGAACTAAGTGACTTTGAACAAATCCTTGGTTCCTATCGGGACCTGCCCGAGCATTTTGTCCGGGACATGATCCTAACTTCACCCAGTAACGATATTATGAATCAAATGGCCAGAAGCGTTTTAGCTTTATACAGTTTTGATGACCGGGCCGATGACACTTCCATCAACAATGTATTACAGCAATGTATCAAACTAATCGCCTGTTTTCCCACCATGGCGGTTTATGGTTACCAGGCTTTTGCCCGTTACTATGCCAACCAAAGCTTATATATTCACAGCCCGCAAATTGGTCTCAGCACTGCCGAAAACATTTTGCACATGCTCAGACACGATAGTCAATACACCAAACTCGAAGCTAGGCTCTTAGACCTGGCCCTAATCCTTCACGCAGAACACGGCGGCGGTAACAACTCCTCTTTCGTAACCCATGTGGTAACTTCGTCAGGTACAGATACGTATGCTTCCACTGCCGCTTCGCTTGGCTCCCTTAAGGGACCAAGGCATGGCGGTGCTAACCTTAAAGTTATTAACATGTTTGATGATATGAAACAAAAATTAAGGGATTGGCAGGACGATGAAGAAATAGAAAACCACCTGCTCAAAATAGTTAACAAGCAAGCCTTTGACAATACAGGCCTAATTTACGGTATTGGACATGCTGTTTACTCGGTATCCGATCCAAGGGCCGTAATATTCAAGGACCATGTCGCCCAGCTGGCCCGGGAAAAGGGTATGCAGGATGAATATAACCTTTATGCCAAGGTTGAAGAAATTGCCCCTAAAGTTGTAACCCAAGGCCACCGACTACAAAGAGGTGTCAGCGCCAATATCGATTTTTATTCCGGTTTTGTTTATCGCATGCTGGACATTCCACCTGAATTGTATACTCCTCTCTTTGCCATCTCCAGAATTTCCGGCTGGAGTGCCCACCGGATTGAGGAGATTGTTAACGCAGGTAAAATTATTAGACCGGCTTACAAGTGCGTGGCGGAAAGGCGCAGTTATACCCCGATGGGCAAGCGTTAGGTTAAAAACGCCAACCTCCAAAGAAGGACAGGCACCGATTCGTTTTTTGAATCAATGCCTGTCCTGTTACTTTCTAAAGCCAACCATAGCGGGAGCAGCCAGCACCGAAAGGAAAATATACGTTGCTGTAACCGGAATGCCCATCCCCAAAATAGTACTGGCAATGGCAGTAAAAAACAGTTCTTAATCCCCTTTTAGTTTGGCGAAAGCAGTTACTAACTTGTATTACATGTTAGTAACTGCTAAATCGCACTATCGTTGGGTTAATAGTTCTTACTTCGTGGACTATAAGCAGAACAGAAGGTTACCATTCTACTATAAGAGCCCATAGTCTCACTGGGACCGGGGCATAACTCCGTATCAAATTTCAGACAATTGACGCATTGTGACATTGTTTGCTGACCGAGGGTAAGCTTAGTAATCCTCCCACCCAATGGTTTCGCTTTAGTTCTAAAGTGCGGATTATTATTACAGTTACAAGAATTACAGTGCGAACAAATCCGCCAGCGGCATTTAACGCATTTCTGCGAAAAAATGCTTATAAGACCGTTGCACTTGAAACATTGACTTATCGTAGATGAACCGATGACATTCAGGTCAAAAGAAGAAGCATGCCTTACTTCTTGCGCGGATATAAATATTCTATACTCTCTTTCCGTACTGGGATTTTTATACGTTTTACTCTCTGTTTTACACTTTGAATCAACTACAACTCCAACATAGTAATCCATCTTGTGTAAAACAACTGTCCCTTTCGGTAATTCATTTAAACATATTTTGTGTAATTCTATTTGTGTATTAAAATCTAAAACATCTTGATAATTTTTTACATAATCAATTAAATGCTTTATCATTTTAATATCTAGTTTACTAAATAATTGTGGCTTAAACCTGTAAGCTCTTCTTAGGTCATCGACAATTTTATAAAAAGCCGTTTTTTGTTGCTGAACGCCCCTAAAATGCTGTTTAATCTTCTCCAACAGCTTAATATCATTAATAATATCAGCTCTATTAATTTTATTACGGTGGGGTTGTTTATTGCCCAGCATAGAATCACTCCTTAAGAGTGGTGATTATAATTCTTTAAGTAAATTAACATAATTTTTTTACCTCTTAAAGAATTAACCAATCGTTCATCTGCTGTCCAAAATTCACAGATCTCCTGTTGCTCTTCGGTGTGTGGCAATTTAATCACCTTAGTTTGAAATCATCAACAATAAGTTAATAAATTTGGTGCCTGGCATCCTACCGGTTGGTTAACAAATCTTTTAAGAAGGCCTGAAAAATTGGCTGATAATCAAAGTATTCACGCCAGGTTTGTTCCAGAAAATCAAACCTGGCTTTTTCATCCACGCTAAACAGCATTTTGCCTCTACTGACATGATAACGCAGGGTAACAGGGGCATAATTCAAAATCATTATGTCTACCGGCATACCTACCTGTTGATCCAGGCACATAGACAGTTCGGCTTCATATTCCCAATGTTTATATGGCAAAACCTTTTCATCCAGGTATACCGCAAGATCAACATCGCCACAGGATGTTGGCAGTAAAAAAGAGCCGTGCAGGTAGGCAAATAAAATCTCCGGGCGGTGAGACAATTTGCTTTTGAACAGGTTTTCTATAGACTCTTTGTCTATATCGGTGAGCATGTATTTGTTATTTCTCATTATTTAGTTCCTCAAGACTTGATTTTAGAAATAGTTTTATTTCTCCTGCATACCTGGTTAAATCTACAGTGTTATGTTTTAGTATATTAAACACAACAGAATCATCTACCTTACCGTATTGGTGTACCAATAAATTTCTGAACTTGGCCATGGAAACAAGTTTCTGGACCAATTCTCTAGATAATATACCGCTATCGCCCAAAATACGAAAACAGTCCGCATAACTCCGGGGGACTTCTTTGGCTACCCTGGCGGCCATGTGATTACAGATGTTTTGGGCTGCTTCGATACCCAGTATTAGTTGATACTTGGCACCGGAAACAAGTATCTCATCCTTGTAAAATTCTTGCGGGTCAACTTGTGCAATGGTGTTTAATAAAGAAACCGATTTTTCTATATCAGTTATCTTATCGGCAATTAGTTCGTAGTTTAAAAATAGATTATTTATTGTCAATGCGGTTAACCTCATTCCCCATAACAATGGATTGAATTAAGTTATTATACCAGTTATTGCTATTAATGCTCAAGGTTTTAGAATACATATTTGAACCCAATCCACAACCGGCTTACAAGTGTGTGGCGGAACGGCGCAAATATACCCCGATGAGCATACGTTAATTAAAAACGCCGGCCCCCAAAAGGGCAGGCACCGATTTATCTTTAAATCAGTGCCTGCCCTTTTAACTTTTAACCAGCCACAATCAGTTTACATTAAAATATACGGCAAGTTTAGTGCTGACACCCCCGCAAGCCAAGCTTATTTGTGTGGTGCCCTTCTTTACGATTTCGCCCAATTCATCCACTGTAAAGGTTTCCCTGGTTACTGGCAAGGCAATGCTAATACCGGCAATAGCCATCCCTTCCGGCCCGAATATTGGCGCACCAACAGATAAAACTCCCATATTAAGCTCTTCGTTGGACAGGGCATAACCTTTATCCCTAATAGTTAAAACTTCTTTTTCCAGTTCATCCGGGTGGTAAATTGTTTTGGGGGTAAAAGGTTTTAATATCGTTCTTAACAAAAGATCCTTTCTTTCATTTTCATCCATCCATGCCAGCAGCGCTTTACCCACGGAGGTACAATAAATCGGCAAGCGGTCACCTATCCTGGTATATATTTTTAACGCATGAGTGGAATCAATCTTTTCAATGAGCAACAATTCACCTTCATATGGAATGTATAAATTAACTGTTTCATTAGTTTGTCTGGCTATTGCACCCATTACCGGCAGTGCATAATCCCGGATATTTAAATTATCAATGGCGCTGCATTATTTTATTCTAATTCTTTGCCTAAATCAGGGCCGGGCTGGCAATTATATATATTGGTTACTTTCATAAGAATAGCCGAGTTGGGGTTTAAATTTGGCTTTCCTTTTTTTACCCAAGCCACCGCTTCATCAAATGGCTTCCCAGATGTGACAATGGTAGCTTGTCCTTTTATCTGGTAGGCTTGTTTTTTGTCCATATCCCAAACGCTAATAGATAATTGAGGGTTCTCCTGTAAATTCTTCAGGCTTTTAGCCATGAAATTGTCAACCAGCAGTATGGTGTCCTCATCGTAAATTTTTACAAAATGAATGGGCACAACGTTGGGTATACCATCTTTGGATGCTGTAGCTACCGGGTAAATAGCTGTTTTTACAAACACATCTTTCACTGCGCCGTTAAGCTTTGGCATAATCAATCACTCCTTTAGTATTGAACATATGTTAAATACCCATTTCGACAAACCGGTGTTAATTTCCTTTTAGGGATTGCGCCTTAATTAATAACGCAGCGAGGGTGAACACCCTAACCTCCCTGGTTGCTGCCGCCATGCATCTGCAGCTTGCTAAAGGTCATCGTAGGCAACGACGCGGTTGGTATACTCGGCATACTTGTCATATTTATTCGTACTCACTTGCGCCTTATCCGGCACTTTGGATTTGTCTTTCAAGAAGTTGGTTCTGGGGTTGCTGGCGGTTTTAAATTTATCCACCCCGCGTAGCAGAAACTCGTCCAGTCCCCAACGATAGGTCCAGTAGTATTGCTGACCGTTAAGCACTTCAGCATAGTTGTCAATGGCCGACGTAATTTCTTCCACAGTGTAGCCGCCGGCTAACGTGGCCCTGATATGTTCTTTGGTTACCTCATTTAAATTGCGGTGGGTTATAATTTTTTGATGGTTCCAATGATGAAAAATGGTATATATATCTTTATATATATCTTTTATATTTTGTTTAGTTTTGTTTAGTTTAATTAATGGCGCAGGGTTCGGTTCAGGGATCGGTTCAAGATACGGGGGCAAATTCCCAGCGCTGCTATCCATTGGTTCCTGTTTCGGTGTACGTATCGGTGAATTATTTCCACTAATACTTTTTATGGGGTCACATTCCGGTTTACCTTCCGGTTCATATGTCGGTTCAAAGGTCGGTTCATATTGCGGTGTATTATGCACACCTCGATTATTGATCAGGGAAACCATCCGATACTTGCCCACCTCCCGGCCCTGGTTTTCGTACTGGATGAGGCCTTTTTCCACTAAAATGCTGCGGTGCTTTATGACCGTGTTTTTACTAACCCTAATTTTGGCCTGTAGTGTCAGATTGGCCACTGTAAACCATTCCCGCCAGCCGCACTTGTTGTTTATGCCCATCAGGATAAACCATAAGGCTATTGTAGTGGACTCAAGCGGGTTTGTTTCCAACCAGTCTGTGAAGGCATTAATTTCGCGCACGTAATTCATAATAACACCTCTCGTTAAAATATTTTTAAAACAACAAACAGGTTTTTTTTAAATTGCACAAATTTTTCGAAATAATATTACTACAGGAACATACAACGATCAACACTAATTTTTGAGATACTAAATGACGACATGTGTCTATCGCCCGCCCATGTTGAACACCGCGTGCGTTACTCCCATATCATAGCTTAAGTACCGAATTGTTAGCTAAAAGAATTCATGGAACATCGTTTTCAACTGCGTAGAAACCTCCAAACAAAAAAGGGCGCTCTCGAGAGGATGCGCTTATTTCATTAGGCTCTTAAATCCAGTTATCTTTAAAAATGAAAGAAACTAAGCAAACCCCATGAAAAGACAATATAAAACCAAGGGTTACCAATGGCAACCCTTCTCTAAAAGAGGTATCCCGAAGCCAAACAGTTGTAGTTATTTATGCCAGGGCAATGACTTACAAATAAGGACAGGCGCCGCCTTGTTTTGCGAGTCAGTACCTGTTCTCTATCGCGCCAAGAAAAAAACTTTTGAGACTTTAGAAAGCAGTAACCACCGTGACATACTACATTGTAAAATTCATTCCTTCTTTGATATAATGTATTTTGTGGAAGAAAAGCTCTGCTCGTTTTGTTTGGACATCCTGTGATAAGTCTAACCAGGATAAGGATGGGGGTATCGGGATGCATGTGCTGATTGTTGATGATCATCCCCTTGTTTGCAATGGAATTAGAACCATTCTCATTGGCGAACAGGAAATTGAAAATGTGATGCAGGCTAATGACATCAAAACCGCCATGGATTTAATGTCCGCACATAATTTTAACTTGGTGCTGGTGGACATGAGATTAAAAAATGAAAACGGCATTGATTTTATTGAGCGGGCAAAAAGTATTTACCCGGGATGCAAATTTGTCGTTCTATCATCTTCTTCACTGGCTGAGGATTGTGCAAAAGCCATCAATGCGGGAGTTGACGGGTATATTCTAAAGGACGCCTTTCCCGAAGATATTCTCTACGCCATTAGAACCGTAATCAAGGGAAGGAAATATTTTGACCCTGTTTTCATGGAAAAGAAAAATGACCCCGGTCACGGTGGGGAATTGGAGAACCTTGATGAAATACTTTCCCCCAGGGAAATAGAAGTTTTGACCTGCCTGGGCCAAGGACTCTCAAATAAAAAAATCGCTGATAAACTTTTTATCAGCGAAAACACTGTTAAAAAACATGTAAGTCAAGTACTGGCAAAATTGAACTTTAATGATCGTACCCAGGCCGCTTTATATGCCAGTCAACTAAAAAGTAAAAACAACAATTAGCCATTCGTCCATTCTTCCATATTTCCCTACCTAATGGATTTATTTATCCTTTTTACCGCCATGATTATAGTCAATCTTCTCTTCACCGGCTTCCCACACCTCTTCAACCACATCATAGAGGTCCTGACGTTGGTTCCAAAGTTGAGTGTGCAAACCCCATAACATGGTATGCTGATCCCAAAAATCAGGGACCTGGTCCTTCTCTTCCTGGGAAGAATTTCTGTAAAAGTCAGCCAATTTGCGTATGCAATTTCCGTATTGATCGATTATATCACCGAATCTTGAAATATCAACATTACGATAGTAATTGCATTCTTCCCGAAGTTCATTAAGGGTAATGCCTCCGAAGGGGAGGTTGTTCAGTTCAATCACCCGTGCATCCAATTCATTTTCAAACTCAATCATTAGGTCGTAAATATAGAAATATTTAATATCTGCAAGGAGATCAATGCCTTCTTGAATTGTCGTATAATCGCCGCAACTGAATTCCCCATCATCGGGCTGGGCGATGTTCAGGGTAAATTTAACTTCGGCATCATGTTTCCAAAAGGCAAAGCTGGCACTTACCAGAAAAATAGACATCAACAGAATGAGAAAAATGATTACTGCCGGCTTTTTCACATCAATCACTCCAAGTACCTTGTCTATCCTAATTTACTGCGTTATACTGCTCAAATTCAAGAAAGGCACTAAATTCAAAATCATCGCAGTATCCTTTGGTAATCCTTACCTTGACGGATTCTGTTTCTCCCACATCAATGAGGGGAGGGGATTCCAGGATTTCCACTTCTAAATTGTCGGGGACACTTTGGTCAATGCCGACACAAATCACTGGTATGGTCCCGTTATTTTCTACGGCAAAAACCATCACCGCGCTAAAAGGATTGGAGGCAGTCACCACATTCATGTCCACCTCATCAACCACGTTACCTTCTTTATGGGCTGAAAATGAAATCGATTTATGGCTATCGGAACTTTCCAGCACGGCATCTACTATATCCACATTAAGACTGCCCGTAGATATGGCGCTTAAAATATTAAATTGCTGGGTCCAGGAAGCATAACTTGCCCCAAAGAGCCCCAATGCAACAATAAGGACAATAAATATTGTCCTTATGTACAACAGTTTTCCTGATTGATTTTTTCTTTTGGTTTTATATCTTTTAAATAAAGCTGCCATAATTATTCACTTTCCGGTGTAGTTTTGTCGTTCTGGGGAAAGTATTGGACGAATACCGGAAACAGTCTATAGGACAAATTCGTCCGGCCTGCAAATTTGGCTTGATCATTATCAAACTGCTGGTTTAATTCCAGCACTATCTTTTCCTTTAGATCTATTTTCCTGTATTTTAAAATTGCTGTCAAGTTATCGTCAAGCTCGGTGAGACTGACATTTTCAAAAGAACCCAGCTCATCGTAATATTGTTCCCCGTACCTGATTATTTTTACGATACCGGAAAAATAGATTAAGTCGGCTAAAGAATCCTCACTCTGTTCAAACTCCAATTTGTACTCATCAACTGAAAGAGTGATGTCACTGACGTTTTGAGCCGTAATTCGAAATTCCGCATGAGCCCCGGCATAAACATTTGTCGCCATGAGATTGATATTAGTCTTGTCACTAATATTGCCAAACTTGTCACGCTGGAATTCGACATCGGCCAACACACCCGGGCTGGTATCCAGCACTTCGCACTCCTCGGGCACCAGCACCATCAGATTGTACGCCAGAGCGGAATTTCTAAAGTCCTGGGCGCCGGCCATGTTGTAACTAAGTCCCATAATGATTAATGATACCACTGCAAACACCAAAAGGCTTTTATACTTGCCAATTTTGAACCTCATGCGGATGCAAACCCCTTTTTAAATCAAAGGGGACACTCCTCGCACAGGAGTTTTGGACTCTTGATTTGAGGGTATGTCCCCGAATAATTTGACCGTTTTTTATCTGTTACTGGAGGTTATTATTCTGTTAGGTCATTGTATTGTTCAAAGGTGAGCTCGACTTCCCAATCTAACGACTCTTTATTCTCAGTTTCATTTCCACTGGTTATAGGCAGTTCCTGGACTATCGTAACGGTTGCTTCTCCATCACCATTAGGCTCAAGAGCTCCCACTGCAGCAGCGATAGCATCAGCAAGGTTATTTAGCTTATCCTGACCTGCGCCGTCTATTGCCGCACCACCGTTAACTGTTATAACCAGATCATCCCACAGGTCGTCACCGATTATGGTCCCACTTGTAGCGGAAACTACCGGTTGCTTAGTTTTTATTGTCCCTAGGTTTTCAAAATTAATTTCACTGGTAACCTGAGTACCCGGATATAAATCAATAGTATATTCTATTTTTGCAAGGGTGGTGTTAGCTCCGGACGTATCACCAGCAGTGGTTGCGACTGTGGGGTACACTAGATAATTTGCGTCAGCAGTCGCTGGCGTGACATTTTCATCTGTCTCTCCCGCTCCAACAACATAATCGCCATCACCATCTTTATCAACAATTACACTGGTTATCCCTTCATCGCTAATCATTACAAACAACTCACCGGTGGAAACTGTGCTGTTGATGGTAAAGGTTTGGCTCCAGGCGGCATACCCGGCACCCATTAATATCATCGCAGCTACAAGAGCCAGCAGAACAAATTTTGTTCTCTTCATGCCTAACATCTCCTTATTCAATTATTTTATTATGTAATTCTTTTACTACGATATCATTTTACATCTTGATTTTGCACTGCGCATTACCCTGGCTTACCATTCTCGGTGCTTAAATAGTTTATTCTGCATAGCACTAAAGTTTATAGTATAGTACTAAAGTAGCATCACATGCTTATCCGGGTGTCCTTTCCACTCTCAACCTGAATCGGGCTTTCCGCTGCCGGCTTGATTTCACCGAACATTACCATATAGTAAACCCTGCCGCTGTCAAAAACGTAAAACTCAATCTTTCTTTCCAGCGGACTGTTTACTTTGTAATAGAAAACCGGTTGGCCCACTTCGTCGGCAATTTTTACCATATCCTCAATAGAAGTGACACTGACGATATTGGCAAGCTGGTATGATATAGCTTGTTCCATCCCGGCCAGCCTTTCTCCATACTCTTTAAAAATACGAGCCATGGTCCTGTCAAAAGTATCGGGAGGAACGGCTACTTTGATGAATAACGCCAATAAAACCGCCATTATGAGGAAAATAAAGGAAATGGCAAAGTAAATGGATATTTTCCTCATATCAACAGGCATCTGGACTTTGATCGTTTCAGCGATGGAATTTTCCCCGCTAATCTCAGGGGCAGCTTCTATTTTAAATACATTTTCACCGATGGGAATTATAATATTAGGGCTCATTTTATCTTCCAGAGTACCCTTTGGGGTGGATGCCAGGGTCCGGACATCGAAGAATACATTAAGCACCACCGGGCTGTTAACCTCCGAATCATTAAAAATTGTTTCCTTTAACGCCCAATAACTGTCCAGAGTTACCGGCACAGTGATTTCAATCACCCTGTCCGTATTCTCTTCCTGTTCCACCTGCTGGGGAACCAAAACATACTCCTTGCTCCACAGCACTTCGTTTTCTTTGCCGTGCAGGCCTTGCAGATATGCTTTAACCAGATAATTTGTTTTTAGCTGGGCCGGGTCGCTGCCTTTAAACTGGTACTTAAACTTGAGCTCCACATGATCAATATACTTGAAAACATAGTACCTGTCTTTTTCCATATATGATTGGTCATACATGACGTTAGTCCTGAAAAAAACCGTGTAATCAACACTGCCTTTGCTTTGATAAGCATAATAAACTTCCTGCTTTTCCTCATATTTGGTTGTCTTTAATTCAAAAAGGGCACAAACGGAGAAAATAAGTAACAAAATGATGCTCAGTATGATTACAAACTTTTTCATTTGTTTACTGAGCTTCATTGTCTCACCTCTAAAAATGGTTAGAATACGACATCTTCATTTGGAACCCTGGAATCACTCTTTAAAAAAAGATTTAGCCATCCCAGTTTAGGAATTTTCCCGATCATTTTTCCCCTAATTTGTCCGGGTGTCACCGGCTTTGAGTCGGGGGCACTGTTATTATCCCCTTTGGTGCGCAATTCCTCTTTAACTTCGTCTATTTCAATTACCCTATGAACTATGAATATTTGTTCCTTCCAATAGTGAATCACATCTCCCACCTGTACTTCCTTGCTGTCGCACTTTTTTATCAACGCTACATCTCCCGGGTACAAAACAGGTTCCATGCTTCCCGTTAATATCACCGTAGGGAATACTTTAAAGACTCCTACGGCAAACCAGATCAAGACGATGGAGATGACACTTACAGCAATCCATGAACCGGCATTTTCCTTTTTTTGTTCCTTGAGTTTTATTTCCCGCGCCTGTTTTTGGTAAACTTGTCTAATCACCAGGATAAACACTACCGGCATCATGATTCCGATAAAGGCCTTGGTAATCCACGCCAGGTTGGGCAACACGGGGAACACCCACATCGGTAGGGATGTCAGGGTGCTGAAAATCATGGCCGGATATGCTCCTCCCAGATAAACCATATATGTGAGCAGGATGTTAACCATGATTTCCGGAAGAGCATATTCTCCCGCGTATTGGATAAACTGCGTCCAGGTATCAAGACCGGTGATGACCCTCAAGTTCAGCCGGTACAGGGAAAAGACAACTACCGTGAGTAAACAAAAGGTTATCAGATATTCTTTCTTGACCCGGTTAATGAGATAGTTTCTTACCCATTCCATCATTACGATGACACTACCGAAAGAAAATACGTTAATTATTATTCCCTGGATGTTTTTAGCGTAAGGACTGGCGCCAATACCATCCAAAAACCCCCCCGAAAAAAAGACAAAGATGTAAAAGATGGCGCAGATGGTGCTCCACATTAGGATAAAATTATATAGTTTAAGTTTTCCTTTGAATTTACACCTGGGTTTTTTCCAGATATAAAGGGACAGCCCGAACCAAAACAGGGGTTTAAAAACAAATAAGTAACCGGTAGATCCTATCAATAACGGCAAGACTTGATACCCTAAAACCATGGAAAGCACAATTATTAAAATTATTCCTAACGCTTCGTATTCTCTTTTGCCCATCTTTTAATCCTCTAATTAATCTTCTGCCAGCTTTTTCATAATATCCATATTGGAAAACATGATTTTCACAATGGTGTCGGAGCCCTTGTCTGTAATAATATTAATGTTGCCATTAAAAATTCTAATTAGGCTTTTAATATTATACAATCCCAGACCATGCTGCTCCAGTTCCGTTTGAGCCAGGTCAAAACCGCTACCATCATCTTTGATAGTCAAACAGGTTTTTAAATCACCGATACTTAGCTTGACCCAGATGTTTTGACATTTTCCATGCCTAATGGCATTTCCGGTACTCTCAATAATGATTCGGTACAACGCTTTCTTGGCTCCTGTGGAAAGATTGTCATCCCCGTCGTCGATATTAATATTTATTTTAATACCGCTGAGCCTTTCCAAGTCCCGCAGATATAAATTGACGCTCTCTTGAAAAAGGTCAATCTGCTGCTTTTTATGGCTCAAATTATAGATGGTGGAACGCAGGTCTTTTAATGAACTTTGAATAGTCTCCTTGGCCAGCGCCATTTGCTCCCTTTTTTCCGGGTCGCTCATCCGGTCCCATTTCTTTAGGGTGTCGTAAGTCATGCAAGACATGGCAAAAAGCCGCTGCACAACACTGTCGTGAATATCATCCGCAATGCGGTTCTGCTCATCTGCAATAACCAGTTCATAGTTAACTGCTTCCACCTCAATTTTTTCTAGCAGCATGGCCCCCAGTCGGGAAAAGAAAAGAAGGCTTAAAGTATACTCCTCCTTTTCTAAATGAGATTCCCTTTCCGGGATGATTAGTCCAATAACGCCGTAATCACTTAAATTGGAGACTTTGATTAAAACTGCCCTGTCGCCGGTTTCCAGTGTGTACAGTGAAGCATTGTCTTTGAGGATCTGTGAATAATTATCTTTTACCGTTTTAATTAGGCCATGCTTTAAATCTTCTCCGATGGTTTTTAATGATACCAAACTGTCCGTCTTATTCCAGTCATTAAATAAAAAAAACGTCTGTGACTCGGGAGAAATCCTTCCCACGAAATCCAAAAGAATATGTAAAATCTCACGTCTGTCTCTCTGATTGGAAATTGCCTGCACTGCTTCATACATAAACAGGATATCCTCAATCAGGCCCTTGATTTTCGCGTTGGAGCTGGCCAGCTTTTCATTAGTCTCTCGCAATTCTGCTCTCTTTTTGCTAATCAGGTTGTAATAATTAAAAAGGATGTTTACCAGAATCAGAATTAAAACATAACTTAAAATGATATTTAGGTACGATAAGAGATAATCTTTTAATTCCAGAGTTTGCTCCTGGTAATATCCCGTAGCCGATAAGAGTATAAAATTTGCAATTAGGTAAAAAACTTTTTCTTTGGGTTGCATATAGCAGGAAATAATTAGTAATGGGTTTAAAAAATACCAGATAAACGGGCTGTTCAATCCACCCGTTAATACCATTAGCACCGCTATGCCGATAATTTCTACAATGAGCAAAAAGTTAAGTCTCCATCTCATTTCTATACTGATACGATAGAGATACATTAAAAGAAAAGCGGAAGAAACTATGCAGCAGGCCAGTAATAGCATGGCCGAAATAGAATACCGGGCAAATATTCCATTAATTATATAAATGGATAAAGTTAAAAATATTGATATAATCCGATATGATTCAATCAGGCTGATGATATTGCTATAAGAATTCAACTTCAGCAAAATAGCATTCCCCTTGAAACAAGTGATTTACCCTTTATACTGCAATAAATAGTTCAAAGCGTTTTCTTGTGAGATTAGCCCCCGGGCGTGGAGGGCATTAATAGAATCATCCATAGTTATCATACCTAGGGTTTTGCTCGCCTTGATTACATCTGGAAGCTGATGAATTTTATTTTCAGTAATCAGATTATTCGTGGCACTAGTCGCCAGCATTATTTCCATCGCAGGTATACTAAACGTTTCGTCCTTGGATGGAATAAGCTGTTGTGAAACGATGGCCTTGAGGACATTGTGTAACTGCATTATGATGTGATTTCTTTTTTCTGCAGTGAACATCTCGATTATATACCGGATGGTTTTAACAGAACCAATGGTGTTAAGAGAAGTAATGACCAAATGGCCGTTTTCTGCCGCAGTAAGAGCAGCAGAAAAAGTATCGGGGTCCCCGGCAAAGCTGATCATAATTACATCAGGGTCCTGGGTTATAGCAGAATAAATCCCTTCATGGTAACTATTGGCGTCAATGCCTATTTCTTTTTGGTTTACAATGGCTTTATCGTGCTTAAATAAGTATTCAATAGGGTCTTCAATGGTGATAATGTGGCATGCTCTAGTTTCACTTATTTTCTTGACAATAGCTGCCCTGGTTGCTGATATACTTTTTCTTTTACCGCAAATCAAAATAAGTCCGCTCTTTTGTTTATAAAGTTCCATGACCACTTGAGGAATGTGCAGTTCTTCCGGTGTTTTTAGGAGTCTATCCAAAAGCTTGAAATTGATGGAAAAAGAACCTCTTTGCATGAAAATATTAGCTCTAAGCCTGCCGATATTCTGGAACGCTACCGGTAAGCTAAGATAGTGATTGGTTTTAAGCATATTTTTATGTTCTTCATTAAGAAGACCCAATACAATATTCTCCGTATCCTTTGGCAAAATGCTCTCAAAAGGTGTATACCTTAACTTTCCTTCCACCCGCACCGCCGGAACGGCTCCCGCTGCAATATGCAGGTCCGTGGCATTGCTATCCTTTGCGTAGGCCAATATTTTCATCAAATTATCCTGATTATGCATATTTCCTCCTACTATAAAGCTGAATGCTGGAAAAAATAAAATCCAAACGCTAGTTTTACTTAGGTTTGGATCCTGTTAACCCAAGGCAACCCGGCTGCCGTAGCCACCGCGTGGGTAGCCCAAGGCCCGTAGCTTTGCGCCCCTCCCTTTCGGGAAAGTTTGCCTTTTATTAATATAATATGTATGATTATATAACAAAACATAGTAATTGTATATATATAGTTATTAAAACATAATGGCGTGCACTTCCTAAGCTATTTCGCCCAGCATTATTCTGCCGGAGAATATAAAAATGTATGCTGGAGTGAGAAAGGTTTACCCGCTTCAAGAAGGATTTTTTATTTCGTAGTTTATAATATATGGTTCGATGTTTTGAGCGGTAACTTTTACTTCGTAATTCCCAATTGGTTTATTATCGTTAATATTTAAAAAAAGCTCTGCCGAATTATCATTGATGATACCATTATTACTAATATCATCCTCACCAGTACCATCTATTTGAATGAAACTAACTTCACAAGGAGTACCTTCTGTGACATACCTGGTAACAATATTTACGGTAATTTGTTGCTCATTACCGGCTAAATGAGATGATGGCTCAATTTTAACTAAATCAATTATTGGTTTCCCTATTACATAGGACTTATAAACCGGTTCCGGAATTCCACTAACAGTAACTTTAACTTTATAGTAACCAGCTTCACTATTTAAACTATCAACATTTAGTTCTAAAATAGCCCTATTATTTATAACTGTATCATTATCAAGGATTTGCGGACCAAAGGAAGTTTTGTCAACTTCACAGAATTCAGCGATAACACTAGCACCGTCAGGGATATTACTTGTTTCTACTATAACTTCAATACTTTGTCCTGATCCGGTAACGTGATATTCAGGGTTAAGTACAATAATTTTTGCAGACGCAATTTTACTATATTTAATAGCAGTTCCGTAACCCGTACTATGGTCCTCTATTTCCTTTAAATTTAACATTAAAACCTCGGAGCCTATATCAAATATATTTTCATTATCTTTTCCTTCAATATTAAAGTTTAATATATGATTGCCGTTAGTACTACGTTCAAGTTTTAAGGTAAAATATACCATGCTTGATATTTCGCCAAATAGTTTAGTTACCACTCCTTCAGCATTAATATGTATTAAGTTTCCATCGTTCGTATATAGATAATTATATCCAATATCGGGTGTAAAAGATGAATTGTCAATTATTTCAAGACTATTTGCGTAGCGTATTTCTCTGGTTATAAGTTCTGATGCCAATCGAACATTTTGTTGAACATCGGCCCGGCTTGTACCTTTGGTAAATGAGTTGGTGGAAAACAAGTAAAAAGATAACGACATGGTAAGCACAAGGATTAAGAGAAATAGGGTTACCAACAGCTCAACAATCGTTAGTCCGTGCTTATTATAAATGTAAATATTAATAATCCCCTTTTTAAAACTAACCATATTTTTATTCATCCGGAACAAAAGTTTTTAAAACAACGTTTTTACTGTCATCATCATAGTTTTTGGTAACCTGAATCTCTGTACCCGTTACATTAATTGGGTCGTTAATTCCGGTATCACCTCGGGTAATTGTGACAGTAAAAGACTTTTTCCCTATGTCATTTCCTATAAAATTAGAATCAGCAATTGCATTTTCCAGGTCATCCTGAGCTGTTAATAAGGCTTCACTTTTGTATCCGGCGGAATAGACACCTGTAAATGCGTTTGTAAATAATGCTGTATAAGCTATACTAATTATGAGCATAATTAGTATAGCAATCATATTTTCTATTAAGGAAAAACCATTATTTTTAAAGTAGTTATTGATTTGATTAATGATCATGTTTTCTTCCTCCAACTTATTGTTTTAAGACCATACTCCCCTCTCAAGACCTGTAAAAAGGTTGTCAACCGGAATATCATCCGGAGAAAGATCGGCAACAGCGGGATCGTAGTTAACAGTAGGATTACCGTTATTTACAACCTCCCCCGCAATTAATGACCCGGTGAATTCTGTATCACCACTGAAGGTTGCCGTTGCATTTGGGCCATATATGATTCCCCTAAATTCAGGTGACCCACCAAAATTTATTAACCCGTTAGGCGGTAATAATACAATAAGTGATGTAGAGTCGGCATTATTAACTACCTTGCCGTTGCCGCCAACTACAAAGTTTCTTACGTATAAATACAGTGTACCTGTACCTTCCACTTTAAGACTTCCTTTAACATCCAGGTCGTTTACAATAACAACAGTGTCCGTGGAGACATTAAACGACAGGGTACCGCCGTTTTTTACGTTAATTTTGTCATAACTTGATTCTGATGTAATAGGATGTGTAATACCATTAGATACGTCAATTATTTCTGTTGAATTATTTTCGGGAAAAGGGTCTACTTCCGGGTAAATGCGTTCCGAGTTTTCAATACACTCATACTCATCACTCATCGTATAGGCAGTACCGTCGAAAGTTATAGTTCCGTTGCACTCCAGGTTGCCGTTTATTATCACGCTGCCTTTTAAATTAATAAAAGCCGTGCCAAACATGGCATTGTCAAACAGGTCCTGTGGTACCACGGTTAAGTTTACTATATCACTTGTATTTCCAGCAAAACCCCGGCTGTTGATTCTTAACTTGCCGTTATCAAGCTCTTCCACATTGACCTTGAAATTACCATAATCCAAATATCCCGTGCCGTTAAATGGTAAATAACTGGCTGCATTTAATTCGCTTACGTCATTATAATTACCGATTATCCACGCTGCAGTAGCGTCGGCCCCCGTTCTGGCAACGTAATAGGCCTGTTTTTTGTCCTTTCCCCTGGCAACTTGAATAGCTTCTGCAGTACTGAATTGCATTAATGCCGTACCCAACATCATTAAAACAGCCATAAACACTAAAACCATAGGTATGGCCATGCCTTTTTGCTCTTTTATCACATTTCCCATAATAAACCTCCAATACATAAGCGAACGAACTTGTCTATTAATGGTATTATATGAAAATATTTTTTATATTACAATTAACAAGTATGGTGTCTGACAGCCTTCAGTTTTCCTTAAAATACTGCTTAACAACGGAGTGATCCTTATTTAATTCTCTGGCTTCAACAAAGTGGTACTGTACCAAATCGTTTTTTCCCTGGCTGTGATAAATATTAGCCAGGAAAAGATGTAAATCAACCAACTGAGCTTTAACCATTTCCTTATCCAGGGCACTTCCAAGGGCGGCATCTTTTAGTTCCAGGCCCTGGATGAAAATGCTTTCCGCATCCTCCAACCTTTGCTGATGCATGTAAAACCGGCCTAAATCCAAAAACATGCCCAAGCGATAGGCTGCATATTTTACGCCCCCAATTAGGTGTTGTTCGGCTTCATCTGTAGAACCCATCTCCCAGTAGAGCTGACCCAGCCTATTCTGTAATATACCGTCTACAGGGCTTAATTCCACCGCCCGCCTGGCTAAAGCCAGGGACTGCTCCAACAACTTATCGTCTTCTTTTTCCCGGGCCATCAATAAATAGTTCTGACTGGCAAATAAGAAGCCCATAGGATTAATGGGATAAAATGAGTTGGCTCGGTCATAAAAAGCGGTTGACCCTGGAATATCATCCTGCATAGCCAAAGTAACTCCATGCCGATACATAGCTCCCGCAGTGTAATGCCAGGAAGTTAATAAGAACAATAAGACAAGAACACCAATGCCTATTTTATAATGCAGTTTAAAAAACTCTTTGTTATGTGTAGATGTTTTATTTCCCACAGCAACACCGGCCAGGGCAAAGAATATAACGGCGGTACCGGGAAAGTTCCAGCTAAAATCAATGCCAATATGTAAAAGGAATGCTACCATTCCGGCCAATACACCTGGTAGATAATTTGGATACTTTTGACGCTTAAATTGTCGCCGGATTACTAAACCACACGTAATAATAAAGCCGGCCAGCAGGCCCAAACCAATTAACCCAAGCTCTACTGCAGTTTGAATATAGTGGTTATGAGTAAACCTTGAGTACCAACGGTCCCCCCCGTACTCCAGGTAATAGGCTAAATACTGAGTGCCAAGTCCATAACCATGAACCGGCTCAGCAAGCACCAGCCTTCCCCCGACTTCCCAAAAAACCCATCGTCCTTCCACCGAATTGGGGAAAGAGTCGGCACGAGTTACAAGCTGAGTCAATAACCGCTCTGCGGCTACATTCCCTTGCGTATAGGGGGCGGTCATGATTACCCCTTTGGATATTAATAGTGCCAAGAATATACATAAAACTGTTTTGCCGATATTACGTAATAACGCCTGGCCGCGAAAACTGATTAACGTTAGCGGCAGGGCAATGAGAAGAGCAATCATCGAACCCCGGGAACCGGATAAGACTAGGGTAGCCAGCAAAATTAATGCCGCGCCCGCTGCCCATTTGCCGGGTTGCCTCAGGTAATACCCCCAGACGTAACAGAAAAGCATAACCAGGTAGATGCCAAAGGGATTGGAATTGGTAAATGTAGCCTGGATTCTGGACGGCCCAACGAAAAGATAAACACTCAAACCAAGGATACATATACCAACACCGGTTATTAAAACCATGCGGCCAACCCGGTAGCGATTATCTTTATTAAGTTGAGTAGCTAGAAAAAAAACCAAACCATAACTGACAAGCTGCAAAAACTCAACCACGGTGCGGTGGGGATTTAACGACCACAGAATGCTTATTCCACCCCAAATGACAAATAAGGCATACCATGCAAGTGGGTGTTTGAAGTTTATATACAACGGTTCTTTACTCATGGCAACCGACAGGGCTGTAATACCTAACAAGAAAAACAGTACCCAATAAATTACATTATGATCGAAACCGCCTTCAATCATGGGTAATGTAACCAAAGCGATTAATAAACCAAAGGCTGCAACGGTAATTTTATTATTTGAGTCGGATTGCTCAAGCATTAAACGCCTCCTACGTAATTATCTTTTTCAACAACACTAATATTGCAAATAACATATTACATACAATTACGACAAATGCTTAGTTTTTCCTCTTTTACTTGTAATCCTTAGCACTGCCTTACTTCCACACAAGCAGCATCTACGGTACATTTTTTCTGTAAGACATCTACAATTGTGGATTGGCCATTGGCTATTGTCTAATAGATTTTGGGTAGGTCATGCTGGTCGTCCATGTCCACCATTACGGTTACGTGTAAGAGTCTTAGCTCGTTGGCTAGGTTTGAGGCGGTTGTCTTGCCCACACCGCCCTTGCGGTTAGATACGACCAGTATTTTCATGGCCGATTCCCCTTTCTTAAATTTTTGTAGGTGATACGTAGCAGGATACATTTCCGAAACGTTTCGTCTACTAATTTTTTGTTCTTGGGCGGTGGAGCTGTACATGACTATTTTTGTCATACAATGTCTGGACATGAAAAAAGCCCTGTCAGTGCGACCAGGGCTAAACATTGTGAGCATCCGTGGCACATGGCACAAATATTTTATAAAATAAAAAACGCACCCCCCTAATTTCTGCAGGAGGTGCGAATTAATTAATAACAAGACAATTAAATGGGTTAATAGATTAAGATTCAGTTAAAAATTTTGGTGATTGAAACCTTCTCTTTTCTCTTTAGCACGTTAACCTATTATCTTAGCGAGGGACTGGCCCCATCTAGGAGAATCTGTAAGACCGTCAGGTCTTCTAGATTCTCCGGGCATGCGTTTTCCCCTGTCGAACGCTTCACGTGCGGCCTCGCGGCTACCCGCGCATGACTCGGGGTCGTGATGGTGCAGCTATTCCTTTCACGTGGGGCTCTTTCATCCCCTACTCTATGCCGGTTTATCCCGGCGCTTTCGGACTGGCCCCTTTTGGGAAATTTCGGAAAGCCGATTAAGCTTTTTGAAATTTCCTCGAGCACGAGCAGGTGCCTTTAATTATTCTGTGACGCAGTAATTACTCCATCAGTCACACTAAATTTATAATAGTTTGTAGTTCCTGGATAATACAAAGGTAAGTCCAAATAATTTTTTAATATACTAGATTCATTAACTACTTGATTAGTAACACTGGGAAGTTGGCCTCCCTGGGTAGATGCGTACATTTGTACAGCACCCTTAATAGTTCTCACATTAGCCTCGTCAGCTTTGTCTCTAGCGGTGTCTGTAACATTGTTGTAAATCGGAATTGCAATCGCCACCAAAACACCAATAATAACTACAACCACCATCAATTCTACCAGTGTGAAGCCTTTGTTATTCTTTTTCAAAGCCCGGCTAATTTTATAGAACATATTTTTCACCTCCTTTACCTTAAAATATAATAAAAATCGGTAAGATTTTCATCCTGAAGATGATTATACCATCAAATTATGCATTTTGACACATTCTTTATTATTTTTTGTTAAATTTTAACCGTATTACTTAATTGAACCCCCTGCCGCCAATATATATGTTTCGCCATCCTTTTCCATGGTCAGTTGACCGTTCTTATGGTCAATGTCGGTAACCACGTAACCATTGACTGTGTCCCCTGCGGTAACGTCATAGAAACTGCCATTGTAATAAAAATAGGCCCGGGCCTGGTTGTTGGCAATAAAAGTGGTGACCACTTCCATAACGCCCTGCACAGGTGGCGATGGCGATATATAACTGTTACCCGGTATCGGCGTTGTTGTCCCGCCACTTGGCGTGCCCGGTACAGGTACATAAGCCACGACCAAAGGTTTAAAAGGATCTCGCTCCGGTTTACCTGCCAGCCTGTCAGAAGTTGCGGTCCCAACATATGGGGCGGCACTGTTCATTGAACCGCCGCCGGCAAAAGCCGACGCTACAGACTGCAACAGAGGGTTAAAGGGGTTGTTTTTAGGTGTTTCAATATCTATACTGCCGCTCGCCTGGTCCACTGCCTCATTTTGAGCCGTGCTTTCACCGACCGCCCGGGTGCTGGCCAGGGCGGCCAGAGGCGCTTGCAGCAAATTAGCCCCACTGCTGTTTATTACGGCTAAAACAGGCACAGCGCAGAACACACCAATAGCCAATATCCTAATGATTGTTTCCCGCTGCCGTTGCTGGCGTCTAACTGCCCGCCTGCGGCGAACTCCATGGATCATAGGTATCTCACTCCTGTCCCGTAAAGAATGCGCTGGCCGCAATTTCCGCCTTTATTTGGGGCAGCTCTTCCTTGCCCTTGCCAACCTTAACTTCATTAATCCGCACGGCGCGTTCACCGGTTTGCAAGCTACCCAGTAGTTCCAGCAGGCCGTGGTACTGCCCTTCAAAAACAATCTTAAAGGGCATTTCCGTATAGTTTTGCTTGGCCCCCCGCTGTTCAAAACGTATTTGCATCAAGTGTGTATCAGAGTCCATGGATACAGCGTTAATGTCTGCAATGAGGATGTTTTCATCTGGTTGAACAGGCATCAGACGTTCCAGTAGGGCTAACTGTTCTCGCATTTGGGGTTCCTGTAGTTCCTTTAACCGTTCGAGCTCGGCTCGGGCATTTTGCATTTCCACTTTTTCAGTAGCGGCAATATCTTTGACCGCATTTAATTTATTGAACTGGTCATACACCAGGAATGACCCCAGGATAACGGCGACCGCTAAAAGTAAGGCCATTAAAAGACCGCTGGGAATGGTTTTTTTCTTTTTGGCCATGTTATGTACCCGCCTTTCCTTTAGGCGGCTGGTAATCTGCCCCGGGCAATATGGAAGCCTTGATTTCAAACCTGACCATCGCCTGCCCCTCCAGTTCCTCTTCGGTAGAATACTGGCAACGGATGTCGGTAAGCCCGGGCACCTGACGAATTTCTTCCAGCCAACCGGCCACTGAGAGGTGGTCGAATGTCCAACCCCGCAGCACTACTTCCCCCACCGGGGTGGGCGGGGTGGGTTCGTTTTTCCGCTTGGCGTCTGATTCCGTGTCACCCTGTGCCGCGGTTGGCACGCTAGCGGCTTTACTACCCTTGGTCAGGGCGGTGGAAAAGTCGGTCAGCCATACATTCGGCGGGATGTATAGACCGATGCCGGCCAATACCTGCTGCAAGTCTGGTGGCGTGCCCATTGCGCTGCGCACTACTTTTTCGGCACTTGCTACCCGGGTTTGCAGCTTCACGTATGGCTCGTAGTCCTTAACCTGGTTTTCCAGGGCCAGGTGTTCCTTTTGCATTTGGGCAACCTCGCCCTGGGTCTGCAGGGTGTTAAAAGACAGGAAGATGTAAGCGCCGGCCAGGGCCACCACTATTACACCGCCCACAGCCAACTGCAAGCGCTGTTTCCCTTTCTGTACCAGGTGGGCGTTAATTTCCTTGGGCAGTAGGTTAATACTGATATCCATAACATCAGGCCTCCAATCCGCGCAGGGCCAAGCCGATGCAGACCGCAAAGTCCGGGCCTTCTTGTTCCAGGTTGACACTCGGTAATTTAGCGGTGACTTTAACCTTGGCCAGGGGGTTTATAATTTCCACCGCTACGCCCAGTTCATCCTGTAGTATTTCCGGCAGGTCATTGACCCGCGCCCCGCGGCCGCTGAGCACCACTCTATCAACCACGCTGTCGGTGTTTTGGGCCAGGTAATAACCGATGGAAGACCGAATCTCCCTGGCCAGCGTAACGCCCCATTCAACGGGCATGCTGTTCCCGAAGCCGGCATCGCCCCCCGGTTCCATGGCGGAAGATGCCTGTTGCATGGCCTCCAGCACCTGGGGCAGCTCAACATGTAATTCTTGCGATATGTACTGCAGTGAATGGGGTATGACCCGGGCGAACCGGGGAATGCCGTTGGCTGCCAATAACAATGTGGTTAGGCCGTTGGAAATATCGGCCAGCACGATTGTGCCCGCCAGGCTGTCTGCGGTAAAGGTGCGCAGCAGAGCCAGTGGTGAATCGTCCACTATTTTTGGTTTCAAAGAGGCTGCTGCCAGAACAGCCAGGCTTTTATCCAGCATGTCCCGACGCACCGCCACCAGCAGTAACTCCAGTGCCGGGCCGTTTTCCCCTTCGGTTTCGCCCACCACTTGATAATCAAATACCAGCTGGTCCAGGGGGATGGGGAAATATTCTCCTGCCTGGAAGGCTAGTACCTGAGATAGTTTTTTCGTCGGCACCCGGGGTAAGTTAGCTAACCGCATCAGCACGCCTTGGTTGGAGATACCCAGCACCACGTTGCGGTTTTTAATCCTAGCCCGGGACCATAGTTGACCTAGCGCGTCGGCCACGGCGTCTACGTCGACTACCACCCCTTCCACAACGGCATGCGCGGGGATTTCAATCTGAGCCGCAGCGGAAATGCTGGCTGTGCGGGCCGTGCCCTTCATTTCCACAACCCGCAAGACCCCCGTGTCCATTTCCAAGCCCACCGCTTTGGAAGGGCTGAAAAGTCCCATCTTAGTCATCAACTCCTCCCTATGCGCCCGTGCTGTAATGACCGGCGACAGATTGATGCATAGTTAATTTCCCATGGATGTGACCACCGAGAATATGGGCAGGTAGACCGAAATTAAGATCACGCCGATAATCAAACCAATGACAATAATCATTAACGGTTCAATCAGTGAGGTCAGTGCTTTGGTGGTAGACTCCACTTCTTCTTCATAAAAACCGGCCACACGGCCCAATAGTTCAGAAAGTCCACCTGTTTCCTCACCCACGGCCATCATGTTGGTCACCATGGGCGGGAAAAACCCGCTTTCTTCAATGGGCACACTAATGCTCTGGCCCTGCTGAATCCTGACGCCTGCCACTTTTACAGCTTCGGCCACCTGCAAACTGCCCGAGGCCGGTCCGGCGGCGTCTAATGCCTGCAGTACAGGTATACCACCGTTCATCAGGGTGGACAACGTGCGGCAGAACCGGGCCACCACGGATTTTCTGATTAGGTCACCGAATACAGGCAGGCGGAACTTGGCCCTGTCCAAGGCCCGCTGCCCGCTTTCAGTGGCCATATAAGCCTTAATACCGACAAATGCAGCTATTATTACGATCAAGTGTACATACCAGAAGTTGCGCAGGGAATTACTGATGCCCATGACAATTCTGGTGGGTAGAGGCAACGCCTGGCCTTCGGGAAAGAACGTGATGAATATAGGTACGATAAAAAACATCATGGCCAGTACCACCAGCACGGCAAATATAAGCACCGCCAGGGGGTACATAGTGGCTGAGCGAATGTTGTCCCGCAGAGCTTTTTCCCGTTCCAGCTGTTCGGAAAGCCGGGTTAACATTTCCTCCATGTTGCCACTCAGCTCGCCGGCTTTGACCATATCCACGTACATGGAATTGAAAACACCTTGGTAGTCTTTAAGGGATTCTGAAAAACTCGTGCCGCCTTCTATGTTTCTGGCCACTGCTGCTAGTATGTCGGCCAGGGTGGGGTTTGTGGACTGCTTGCTCAGGGTATCCAGGCAGCGGATTAGGGGTATACCCGCAGTAAGCATGGCAGCCAGCTGCCGGCTAAAGACGCTTAAGTCTGCCGTTTTGACCTTGCGCTTGGCAGTAAAAATGTTTTTAAAGGGGTTCGCTTTGATTTCACTGAGTTCAAGTACGGTGTATCCCATTTTGCGCAACTGGCCGGTCGCCGAGATTTCGTGCTCGGCTTCCACTTTGCCGGACATGGGTGAGCCTGTCTTGTCGATTACCTCGTAGGCGTATGTGGGCATCCATAAACCTCCTTGCTGGAAGGCTATTGCTCTTTGTCATTGCTATGGATATCACGGATCCTGTCATTGCTATGAAAACAACGAATCTGTCATTGCTATGAATACACGAATCCTGTCATTCTGAACGCAGTGAAGAATCTAAAGATCAGATCCTTCGCTACGCTCAGGATGACATACTTAACTATTACCATGAATACAGCACGGTAAGTTATATTAATTTGTCGTGGTGCGGGCACGCATGGTAATTCTGAGCGTAGCGAAGAATCTTAAAGATCAGATCCTTCGCTACGCTCTTAGATGACAGAAAGTATCTTCTTGGTAGTATGGCTTTAGTAGTTTGGCGTCCTGCGCAGGGTGCGTTCAAGTTCCACCCTGTCTACGCAGCGTTCAAGGGCCGCATCATGTGTGATTAGTCCGCTCTGGCACAATTCCGAAAGGGCCTGGTCCATGGTTTGCATGCCTATATTTCGACCGGTCTGGATGGCGGTGTACAGCTGGGGCTCTTTGCCTTCCCGGATGATGTTTTTTACTGCCGGTGTGCTCAGCAGTACTTCAATAGCGGCCACGCGTCCGGTGCCGTCGGCCTTGGGCAATAGTTGCTGGGCAATAACGCCCTGCAGCGAGTCGGCCAGCTGCTGGCGTACCTGGCTGCGCTGGTGGTCCGGGAATACGTCGACGATACGACGCACTGCCAGCGAGGCAGTTTGCGTGTGCAGCGTAGAAAACACCAGGTGGCCTGTTTCGGCGGCGGTTACCGCGATACTGATACTTTCCAGGTCCCGCATTTCGCCGACTAGAATCACATCGGGGTCGTGACGCAGTACGTGTTTTAAGGCATTGGCGAAGGAGTGGGTATCACTGCCGACTTCGCGCTGTTTAATAATTGATTTTTTGTGTTCATACAGGTACTCAATAGGGTGCTCCACAGTAACGATGTTGAGCGCCCGTTCTTCATTAATTAGTTGAATAATTGAAGCCAGGGTGGTTGATTTGCCGCTGCCGGTGGGGCCGGTAACCAGGACCAGGCCGCGGGGCAAACGGGACAATTCTCTTACCACGGGCGGCAGGCCTAAAGAATCGATGTGGGGGATATTCACCTCTACCACCCGAAAGTTAACACCCAAAGAACCCCGCTGCCACATAATGTTGCCACGAAAGCGACTAACGTCGGGAATGGAGTAGGAAAAGTCCAGTTCCAGTTCTTTTTCCAGTTTTTCGCGCTGTTCGGCGCTCAATATGGGGTAAACAATATCTTCAAGGTCCCGAGGCATCAGCACCGGGTACCCTTCCACCGGAATTAATCCACCGTAAACACGTATCTTTGGTGTGGCCATAGCGGCCAAGTGGATGTCCGATCCTTTCATTTCCACGCCTTTTTTTAAAATTTCATCAATGGTAAAAAATTTGCTCATACAACCACCCTCATTATCTCTTCCAGTGATGTTTTGCCCTGTTTAACCTTGTCCAGCCCGTCCTGGCGCAGAGCCACCATGCCTTCGGACAGAGCGACTTCCTTTATCTCCCTGGACGACCTGCGTTCCAGGGTCATTTTTTGTATTTGCTCGGTCATAAACAGCATCTCGTACATGCCGATGCGGCCGCGGTAACCGGTATTGTTACAGCGCATGCAGCCTCCGGGGCGATATAATGTTACCCGATCTTCGTTTTCATCAAGGGGGAAGTCGGGCGCTATTTTGAGCACTTCGTCCCTGGTTAGCTCGTGTTGCTTTTTACAGTTGGGGCACAGAACCCGGGTCAGACGCTGGGCCAGCACGCAGGCCAGCGATGACGCCGTTAAGAACGGCTCAATGCCCATCTCCGCCAGACGGCTGATGGCCCCGGCGGCATCGTTGGTGTGCAGTGTGGAAAATACCAGGTGGCCGGTTAAAGCCGACTCTACGGCGATGCGCGCGGTTTCATGGTCTCTTATTTCACCCACCATGATGATATCCGGGTCGCTGCGTAGTATGGAACGCAACCCCGAGGCAAAGGTAAGCCCGGCCTTGGGGTTGATTTGGATTTGGTTCATCCCGTCCATACGGTATTCTACAGGATCTTCTACGGTAATTACATTTTTTTCAACCCGGTCTACGGCGTCCAGGCTGGCATAGAGCGTGGTACTTTTACCGCTGCCGGTCGGACCGGTAACCAGGATAAAGCCGTATGGGATAGTGATAATTTGCTTATATTTATTAAGCATGTGCGAGGCGACACCCAGTTCTTCAAGGGTAATGACCCGCGAGGAACGGTCTAGCAGGCGCATAGTGATCCGTTCACCAAAAGCGGCCGGCAAGGTGGCCACGCGGATATCGATGCTATTGCCTTCTATTTTCATGGACACCCGGCCGTCCTGGGGCACCCGCCTTTCGGCGATGTTCATGTTGGCCATAACCTTAATTCGTGAAACCAGTGAGGCGTGCAGGCGTCTGGACTGCTGCATGATATCGTGCAGCACACCGTCGATACGGAAACGGATGCGCAAATATTTTTCGTAAGGTTCGATATGTATGTCGCTGGCCTTGGCGTTGACAGCCTGGGTAATAATCATGTTGGCCAGCTGTACCGCCGGGCGCATAGCCGCCTCTTCGGTTTCGGCGGTCAGGGCTTCAGCTGGGGCCTCTTCATCTTCATCTTGTTCAAAGTCCATGTTGGCCCGGCTGAACTTTTCCATGGCCGCTTCCAGTTCGCTGTCGGGCGCCACCACCGGCTGGATATCAAAATTGGTTAAAATGCGCAGATCGTCTATGGCGATAATGTCGTTGGGGTGTTTCATGGCGACTACCAGCTTGCCATCTTTGAAACCGATGGGCAACACCCGGTATCGCTTAAGTGCTTCCACCGACAGGGTGGCTACGGCGTTGATGTCGATCTGGTAGTTTTCCAGTGAAACAAAAGGCACCCCGGCCCGTTTGGCCATCACTTTGGCAATTTCATCTTCGGTGCAATAACCGTCTTTAACCAGGGTTTTGCCCAGGAAGCCTTTGGATTCTTTGCCTACTTGTTTGCTTAGCACTTGTTCCAACTGTTCCGCGGTGATAACGCCTTCCTTAACCAACCAGGTCCCTAAAAAGTCTTGCAGGCCATACTTCATACTGTTTTCTACCTCGTTGCATGATGATTAAGTTGGAAATATAAAAACTGGTAGCTAATTTGTCGATTATGAACAGGCGATGCGGTTGTAAGTGACAAAAAGTGCGGTATATGATAACCGCACCAGGTTGTGTGGACCATAGCTAGTAGTTTTAGGCCCGTAACTTTGCGTTCGTTTCTTTGGAAACGTTTGCCCTTTCAGGTAATTGCTTAATTGAATAATTATAAACATTATATATTTATATGAAGAAAATAGCAAATAGAAGCATTTTTGTCAAACAAAATGTAAAAATATTTCTTAGACAGCTCCCCCCGTGGTGCACAATTGTTGATGAAAAATGTCTGCGTCCAAGCTCAAAGCGCATCGGATAAACATCCCCGTGGTACACAATTTTTGATGAAAAATGCTTTTTCATTAACGGAGATTACTGAGTAAAGGGAATAATCATGTTTTTGAATCATTGGTTTTCTTTAATTGCTTTTTTTATTTCCGTTTCGGGCGTATTTTTCATAATTACCACTTCGCCGATGTCTTGGGGTAGGACAAAGGTTATTTCCCCGCCGTATGACTTTTTGTCTCTGGTCATGGCTTCAACCATTTCCTGTTCGTTCAGGTGTTTCGGGATGCGCAGCGGGAGCCCGGCGCTGTGCAGCAGCAGGTCAATGCTTTTTGCGGCGTTTTCTTTGAGCAGCCCAAGGTTCACCGCCAGGCGGGATGCCGCTGCCATACCGATGGCCACCGCTTCGCCGTGGTTGAAACCGGTATAATTGGTTAGCGATTCCACGGCGTGGCCCACCGTGTGCCCGAAGTTCAGGATGGCCCGGGCGCCCTGTTCGGTTTCGTCCTCTTCCACCACGGCGGCTTTAACGCGGCAGGATACTTCCACCACGTGGGCCAACGCTTCGGGGTTCAGGGCTAGCACTCTATTAATGTTTTGCTCCAACCAGGTAAAGAAGGCGCTGTCCCGGATGACCCCATACTTGATTACCTCAGCCAGGCCGGAACGGACTTCCCGCCCGTTTAAGGTGGCCAAGGTGTCGGTATCTGTAAGCACCAGCACGGGCTGGTAAAAAGCGCCGATGATGTTCTTGCCCCGGGGGTGGTTGACCGCCACCTTGCCCCCTACGCTGCTGTCTACCTGCGCCAGCAAAGTGGTGGGGATTTGCACGAAGGGCACGCCGCGCATGTAGGTGGCGGCCACAAAGCCGGCCAGGTCACCCACCACACCGCCGCCCAGCGCCACTACGGGACAGCTACGGTCCAGCCCGGCGTCGTAGGCCTGGTTGTAGAGCAGTTCGGCGCTCTGCAGTGTTTTGTATTGTTCGCCGTCGGGTATTTCGGCTCTGAATGGGCTAAACCCGGCCTGTGCCAGGCTGTTTTCCACCCTGGCGGCGTATAGTTCGGCCACCGTGGGGTTGGTCACCAGCAGCACCTTTTTGCCCACCGGCAACCGGGCCAGCAATGCGCCGGCCTGGTCCAGTATACCGCTGCCGATGGCGATACGGTAAGTGCGCCGGCCCAGGTTTATAATTACTTCTCTCATCACAGACGTCCTTTTTCATTAATTTGGGGCATTTCATTAACTGGGGTTGGGAAATTGTTATTTTGAGCGTTAGCGAAGGGAGCTTTAAGATTCTTCGCTGCGCTCAGAATGACAGGCTTAATGACAGGCTCTCATTTTGGTGTATTCATAGCAATGACAGGCTTTATGATGGTCGGTCCTTTAAGTATTTGATAATCTCGTTAAGTGATGCTTCAAAGGGTAGTTGGCCGGTATCCACGGTAAATTCGGCTGCGTCGTAAACACCTTCACGCTCCCGCAGCAGTCTATATACAGTTTCCCTTATATTAGTCTTTTTCAACAGCGGTCGGTGCTTTTTATTCTTTACCCGGTTAATAATAATTTCGGGATCAGCACGCAGCCCTATAAGCACGCCGTTTTGGCGCAGCAGTTCAACGTTCTCCTTGTTCAGCAGCATCCCGCCCCCGGTGGAGATGACCAACCCTGTTTTACCCAGCAGCCTTTTGGCCAGTAGAGTTTCCTCAGACCGGAACCTAATTACCCCGTGGCGGCGGAAAATCATTTCCACTGTCAGCCCGGTTATTTTTTCTATAGCCAGGTCGGTGTCAATAAACCGGTAGCCCAGCCGCCGGGCCAGGGTGCGGCCCAGCGATGACTTGCCCGTGCCCATGAAACCAACCAGTACAACGTTCGTTTTCATTAGAACCCTTTCAGAGACTCGCGGTATTGCGCAAGCCGGCTGCAGATTTCTGCCATATTATCGCCGCCCAGTTTCTCCAGCAGCGTTTCTGCCAGCACCCAGGCTGTTACGGATTCACCCACCACACTGGCGGCGGGTACTGCGCAAACATCGGAGCGCTCCACCGATGCTTCGAAAGGCTTTTTGCTGACCAGGTCAACGCTGCGCAGTGGTTTGTAAAGGGTGGGGATAGGCTTCATGGCTGCCCGCAGCAGCAGCGGTTCCCCATTGGACATGCCGCCTTCGATGCCGCCGGCGCTGTTGGACTGCCTATAAAAGCCCCGCTGAGGGGAGTAAAATATTTCATCGTGCAGTGCCGAACCCCGGGTGGAGGCCGCGGCAAACCCAACGCCCACCTCCACACCCTTGATGGCCTGGATGCTCATTAACGCGCCGGCCAGACGGCCGTCCAGGGTGCGGTCCCGCTGGGCATAACTGCCCAAACCAGGGGGCAGACCGAAAGCAACTATTTCAAACACCCCGCCCAGCGAATCACCCTCTTGACGGGCCCGGTCTATTTCCGCTTGCATTGCTTCCGAGGCGGTGTGGTCCGGGCAGTAAACCGCCGATTGGCTGGTCAATTCAATTAGTTCCCCACAGCTTAATTGATTAACCACGGGTGCCACATTGGCCTGCACCTGGCCGAT
>JAENYQ010000036.1 GCA_016841675.1 Desulfotomaculum sp. | reverse complement strand
AAGAATCTTAAAACCAGATCCTTCGCTGCGCTCAGGATGACAAGCTTAATTTGAAGCAGCTTATTCATCTATAGATGAATTTACCTATTACCGACCCCGGTGCCTGTTTCGTTTCCGGTTTCGGCTTCTGTTCCATTTCCAGTACCACTTTCTCCTTCATCTACCGGAGGCGGCTGTTCTTCATCCACCGGAGAAACCCTTATCGTGACCATTACCCGGTCCGGCTCCACCAGGTGGGCTCCGTTAGGCAGCACCAGCACCACTTCTCTTTCCACGTCGCCTGATATACCAGATATATCCAGGTCCATTGTGCTTACCGTTGTCATACCACGCAGCACGTTATCTTGAGCGGTAACCTGCACCGCCTGCGGGCGCGCCGTGGTTCCGCTCACCTCATATCCCGCAGCAGGTTCACCAGTCAGCCTTATACGCACCGGCAGACTTTGCACCGACAGCGCGGCGACGGGCACCGTGACCGTCACCCGGTCCGGGTTTGCTGTCACACCTTCTATACCAGTATCCAGGCGCACTTCACGGGTTAGTGTTTCACGGGCACCGGAAACGTCCACTGTAACGGCCAATTGCCTTATTTCATTCAACACCCCGGCGGGACCTCTAACGGCTGCCACCGTCGGTTCAAGTACGGGATCACCGGCCTGCATACCATCGACCACCGTGCCCTTTATGACCACGTTGACCGGAACGTTTTTCTCTTCTATTGGATCCGCCTGCACAGTCACCAGTGTAGGGGATACCTGCAGCACCTCCACCTCAGGAGGCGCAGTCAACTGTACTCTGACTTCCTGTTCACCGGGCTCGATTTGGGATAGATTAACCCGGGCAGTAAAATCACCCCGCTGCAGGGTACCAATGACAATCCTGGTACCCCGTACCCGCACGCTGATCGTAGCAGGCAGGCCGTCGACAACATAATCCCGGGGAGTTCCCTGAGCCAACAGCGGCACGGAAAAGGTCTGGTCGGTGACCGGGTTTTGCTCATTGGTCACATAAACCCATAGCAGCAGAGCTATAAATAAGGACAAAATACGGATGTAATTATCGCGCAACTGAAAAGTCAAAGAATCACCTCCGCTGCCAGAGAGAGGAAATGGCATTTCTTCGGGTGGAATTGGGCTGCAGGAACTTGTCCAGCAATTCTCGTAAGCCAGCCTCGTTTAAGCGCCGGTATAAACTGCCTTCCTGGGCCAGGGAAACAGCGCCGGTTTCTTCAGATACCACCACCGCCAGGGCGTCTGACTGCTCGGTGAGACCTACCGCCGCGCGGTGCCGAGTACCCAGTTCCCGGCTCAGTTCCCGGCTTTCGGACAGCGGCAGCACGCAGGCCGCGGCCTGGATACGGTCGCCCCTGATAATGGCGGCCCCGTCATGCAGCGGGGACCGGGGAATAAAAATATTGATCATTAGTTCCGCCGTTACTTCGGCGTCCATCTTGACTCCGGTATCGATATGTTCCTGCAGCCCGGTGGACCGCTCCAGGATGATCAATGCCCCGGTGCGGGACTTGGCCATATTCTGTACTGCCCGGACCACTTCACTAATCAAGGCGCTGCGATCACCTTCAGCCATCTGATTCAACGGACGGGCGAAGAAGTCACCGCCACCCAGTTTCTCCAGGGCACGCCGCAGTTCGGGCTGGAATACGATAGGCAACGCCACCACCAGTGCCATCATGGTCTGCCGCAGCAGCCAATGCACAGTGTTCAGGTTCAGCAGACTGCTTACCGCTGTAGCCACCAGCAGCACCACCAGGCCTTTGATTAACTGCACGGCCCGGGTGCCCCGGATAAGCAGCATCAGGCGATACAACACGAAGGCCACGATGAGAATATCAATGATGCTGGTAATATTAAACAAGTCCAGGTTAATCTTAAGCTGTTTAAGATACTCCACGTGCTGCACCCCCTTACTAAAAACATAGGCTTACCGTACCATTTTAACATATTTCTAAAACTACTGCAGATGGCATCACAGGTAAAATTTATGGTGTCAGACGTTGAAATGCTCAGTTTGTTGAAATCCTCACAGATAACCGGCACCTCAGTTGCTAATCGCAAAACAGCGTTTCGTCAACCTACTTTGGTGCCAGGTATTGTAAGTTGGTTGTATCGAATATAAAAAGCCGCCATGGAACTGGCGGAGATTAAGAAAGACCAGATGATACGGGTCTGGGAAAAGGACGACGCCATTTGCCATAAAAAATTTTGACTAGGCTCTGATGCAATAAACTTATGGGTTTAACCAAGGTTTATAGGAGTAAAAAATGAGAGGACAGGCTCCGATTTAGTTTATAATCGGTACCAGTCCCCTTTTCTTGTTCGATAGCCCACAATTTGGTCAGAGAAGGTAAAAAGTAGCCTGTCCCCTTTTAGCATTTGCCGCGGAAGACGCCGGTGATCTTTTCCGGGTCTTCTTCTTCCTTGGTTTCCAGGCGCAACAGGCCGTAGGCGATGCTGTCCACCAGCGCCTGCCAGCTGGCCTCGATGATGTTGGTGCTGACGCCCACGGTGCCCCAGGTACAGTGGCCATCGCCGGTTTCCACCAGCACCCGTACCAGCGCGCCGGTACCGTCGGTCCCTTCCAGCACCCGCACCTTATAGTCAGCCAATTGCATACCGGCAATTTGCGGGTAGGACTCATCCAGGGCTTTGCGCAGCGCGTTATCCAAAGCGTTTACCGGGCCGTTGCCCTCGGCGGCGGTATGGACCACCCGGTCGCCGACGCTCATTTTGATAATGGCCTCGGAATAAACGGTGCCGTCTCTCATTTCAATTAATATTTTCAAATTTTCCAGGGAGAATGGTTCCTGGTAGCCGTGGAAAGCCTTGCGCAGGCGCAGTTCAAAAGAACCCTCGGCCCCTTCGAACTGGTAGCCCCGGTTTTCCAGCTCTTTAAGCTCTTCCAGCAGTTTACGATTTTCTTCCTTTTCCAGGCCCAGTCCCAATTCCAGTTCCTTGGACTTGTAAAGTAAATTGCTGACCCCGCTCAGTTCAGATACCAGCACCCGCCGCCGGTTGCCTACCATTTCCGGCTCAATGTGTTCGTAAGTGCGCGGATTTTTCAACAAAGCGCTAACGTGCACACCGCCCTTGTGGGCGAAGGCACTGCCGCCCACGTAAGGCTGGTTGCTCAGAGGGTGCATATTAGCCACTTCGCTGACAAAACGGGAGAGTTCGGTAATTTCCTTAAGGTTTTGATCAGGAATACTTTCCAGCCCGCATTTTATGGCCAGGTTGGGGATTACCGAGCACAGGTTGGCATTACCGCATCGTTCTCCGTAGCCGTTGATGGTACCCTGCACCTGAATCGCCCCAGCCTGCACCGCCAGCAGCGAATTGGCCACCGCCAGTTCGCCGTCATTGTGACAGTGAATGCCCAAAGGCACATTTATTGCACCGGCCACAGCGGCAACCATTTGATATATTTCATTGGGCAGCCGGCCGCCGTTAGTGTCGCAGAGGACAATCCGGGTAGCGCCACCCTCCTGAGCCGCCTGCAGGGTGGCCATAGCGTATTCCCGGTTGACCATGCAGCCGTCAAAAAAATGTTCGGCGTCGTAAATCACTTCCATGCCCTGCTCTTTGAGGTAAGCGACTGATTCTTTAATCATCAACAAATTTTCTTCCAGGGTGGTCTGCAGAGCGTGTTGCACATGAAAATCCCATGTTTTACCGAATAATGTAGCCACTGGCACCCCGGCCTTGATAATTTGCTGCAGATTTTCATCCCGGTCAGCGGTAACGCCGGGCCTTCTGGTACTGCCAAAGGCGGTAATCCGGGCGTTATTCAGCCGGTGATTTTTAATCAGTTCAAAAAAAGCCATGTCCTTGGGGTTAGAGCCAGGCCAACCACCTTCAATATAGTGAAAGCCCAGCCCATCGAGCTTGAGGGCAATTTTCACCTTATCCTTGGCGGAAAAAGAGATGCCCTCGCCCTGGGCCCCGTCACGCAGCGTGGTATCATAAATTTCGATTATCGGCACTGGTGCTCCCCCTCTGGTGCCAGGTGTTGCAAGATTGATTTGTTGCAAGTTGGTACCAATATTTTCTATTTTTTCAGCCGTTCGGACACGTAATCAATCAGCCCGCCGGCGGCGATGATTTGCTGCATGAACTCCGGCACCGGGGTGGCCCGGTACTCTTCGCCGCGAGTCAGGTTTTTAATCAGGCCCTGCCCCGGGTCCACAGATACTTCATCGCCATCCTTGATGCCATCCGCTGCTTCGGGTGATTCAAAAATGAGCAGCCCAATGTTGAAAGCGTTGCGATAAAATATCCGGGCGTAAGACTTGGCGATAATACAGCCCACCCCGGCGGCCTTGATGGCGATGGGGGCGTGCTCCCGGGAACTGCCGCAGCCAAAGTTTTTATCGGCTACGATAACGTCGCCAATCTTAACCTTGGTGGCGAATTCCGGGTCGGCATCCTCCATGCAGTGTTTGGCCAGTTCCGCCGGGTCAGATGTATTTAGGTAACGGGCTGGGATAATGGCGTCTGTGTCCACGTCGGCGCCGAATTTCCACGCTTTGCCATGTATTGTCATTTACTCCACCTCCCAGGGTGCGGCTATGCGTCCCAGCACTGCCGATGCGGCAGCCACCGCCGGGTTGCACAGGTACACTTCGCTTTCGGGATCGCCCATGCGGCCCACGAAGTTGCGGTTGGTAGTAGCCAGGGAACGCTCGCCCTTGGCCAGAATGCCCATATAGCCGCCCAGACAGGGTCCGCAGGTGGGGGTGCTTACCGCCGCACCGGCTTTGATGAACTGCTCGACAATGCCCTCTTGCATGGCCTGCAGGTAAATATCCTGGGTGCCGGGGATGACAATCAACCGAATGTTGTCGTTAACCTTATGCCCTTTTAGTACTGTGGCGGCTTCTCGCAGGTCTTCCATACGACCATTGGTGCAGGAGCCGATGACCACCTGGTGGATGGTAACGTTACCAGCCTCGCTGACCGGGCGCGTATTCTCGGGCAGGTGGGGAAAGGCCACTTGGGGTTCCAATTTGCTGACGTCGAACTCGTATACTTTGGTATACCGGGCGTCGGGATCGCTGTTGTAAAAGGTGTAGGGGCGTTTGGCCCGGCCTTCCACATAGCGGCGGGTAATTTCGTCCGGGGGCACAATGCCGTTTTTGGCGCCGGCTTCCACTGCCATGTTGGCCATGGTCAGCCGCCCATCCATGCTTAAGCCTTCTATCGCCGGCCCGGTAAATTCCATGGCCATGTACAGGGCACCGTCCACCCCGATTTGACCGATGGTGTATAAAATCAGGTCTTTGCCGCTGACCCAGCGGGGCAGTGCACCGTGATAAACAAATTTGATGCTCTCGGGCACCTTAAGCCAGGTTTCACCCAGAGCCATGGCGGCAGCCAAATCGGTGCTGCCCACCCCGGTGGAGAATGCACCCAATCCGCCGTAGGTGCAGGTGTGGCTATCAGCACCGATGATCAGATCGCCGGGGCCCACCAGACCCTGTTCGGGGAGCAGACAATGCTCAATGCCCATGCGCCCCACTTCAAAGTAGTTGGTCAAATTGTGTTTACGGGCAAATTCTCTGAGCATCTGGGCCTGTTCTGCGGACTTAATGTCTTTATTAGGCACGAAGTGGTCTGGCACCAGTACCACCCGGTCCCGGTCCCACACTGTTTCCACGCCGATGCGCTCGAACTCGCGGATCGCCACCGGGGCGGTGATGTCATTACCCAGGGCCAGATCTACTTTTACGTTGACCAGTTGCCCGGGTTCTACCGCTTCGGCCCCGGCGTGGGCAGCCAGAATTTTTTCGGTTATAGTCATGGGCATATCGCGTTCACCTCTGTATTTTTTTTCAGGAGTCAGGAGTCAGTAGTCAGTAGTCAGAATTTAAAATTCCACGTGAATATGCTTCCAATAATTTACTAACCTCTTGTAAAATAAAATTTGCATTGGAAGTATCACTGTATCCAAGATCCTTCGTAAGAATCAGGTAATATCGGCACTCTTCAACCGAACCTTGTGCGATGTTTAAAAAGCGAATTTTATCCGCCTTGCTACGTTTACGGAAACCTTCCGCAATATTAGCCGCTATAGATACTGCGGCACGACGAAATTGCGACGACAAACCGTATATCTCGTATTTCGGAAACGCTGCAGATAGACGATAAACCTCAAGCACGAAAAGGTGCGCCTTCTGCCATACAAGTAAATCTAAAAAGGAAAGGGGACACACCTCTGCTTATGGGTATGCCTTTGGGGTCGAGGAATGTCCCCAATTTATGTTTTCGCTGGTACTCTCATTCTAACTCCTGACTCCTGACTCCTGAATTCTGACTCCTGGTGTTCATTCCCCCGGCTTGCCGTTCTTTTTCTCGTGGATCATCTTATTTACTGCGTTAATGTAGGCCCGAGCACTGGCTTCAAGGATATCGGTGCTGATGCCCCGGCCCATGTAGAGTTTTTCGGTGTTATTTTCAGCAATCCGCAGGGTAACCTCGCCCAGGGCGTCTTTGCCGGCAGTGATGGCGCTGATTTCCCAGCTAGTCAGCCGGCAGTGATAGCCCGTGATTTTATCGGCAGCCTTGCAGATAGCGTCCACCGGTCCATTGCCGCAGGCCGCCTCCTCCATCAGTTCCTCGCCCCGGGTAAGCCCCACGGTGGCAGTGGGCACAATGGTGGTGCCGCTGCTGATGTGCAGGTAGTTCAGTTCGTAGGTGGCAGGCACCTTGCGAATTTCATTTTCAACAATCGCTTCTAAGTCCTGGTCGGTGATTTCTTTTTTACGGTCGGCCATTTCCTTAAAGCGGATAAAAGCCTTGTTCAGCTCATCATCACTAAGGGAAAAGCCCAGTTCCACCAACCGGGAGCGAAAGGCGTGCCGCCCGCTGTGCTTGCCCAGCACCAGGTTGTTGTGGGATATGCCCACCATGGCCGGGTTCATTATTTCATAGGTGGTGCGCTCTTTAAGCACCCCGTCCTGGTGAATACCCGACTCATGGGCGAAGGCGTTTTTACCCACCACAGCCTTGTTGGGCTGGATGGACATACCGGTAAGCTTGCTCACCAGCTTGCTGGTGCGATATATTTCTTCAGTATTGACCCCGGTTTCCAGACCGTAGCGATCCCGCCGGGTGTACAGGGACATGACCACTTCTTCGATGGAAGCGTTGCCCGCCCGCTCGCCGATACCGTTAATGGCGCCTTCTATCTGTCTGGCACCGGCCAGCACTGCCGCCAGGGAGTTAGCCACCGCCAGCCCCAGGTCGTCATGGCAGTGTACGCTGAGCACCGCTTTTTCAATGCCCTTGGTACCGTTCATGATGCCCCGGATAAACTCGGCGAACTCATCCGGGGTGGTATAACCAACGGTGTCTGGGATGTTGATGGTGGTGGCTCCCGCTTCGATGGCGGTCTCCACCACCCGGCACAAAAAGTCCAGGTCGCTGCGGGAGGCATCCTCGGCGGAAAACTCCACGTCGGTAGTATAGCCCCGGGCCCGCTTCACCCCGGCCACCGCCATTTCAATCACCTGTTCCCGGGACATGCGCAGCTTGTGCTGCAGGTGGATATCCGAGGTGGCAACGAAGGTGTGAATACGGGGCTGGTCGGCGCGCTTAACCGCCTCCCAGGCGCGGTCGATATCAGCTGAGTTGGTCCGGGCCAGCGCGGCCACAGTAACGCCGCGAACTTCCCGGGCAATAGTGCTGACAGCGTTAAAATCGCCCTGGGAGGTGATCGGAAAACCGGCCTCAATAATGTCAACGCCCAGCCGGGCCAACTGTCTGGCAATCTCCAGCTTTTCGCCGGTGTTCAGGCTGACCCCCGGGGACTGCTCACCATCACGCAGGGTTGTATCAAATATATAAACCCGGTTGCTCAAGAGGATCCCCTCCGGTTGAAAATCAACGTTACTATTCTAAAATACACTTTTAAAGAAGCTGTCGTTGTCAACCTGAGCGTTAGTAAAGGAGCTAGATTCTTCACTTCGTTCAGAATGACATACTTTAAATATCACTGTATCCAAAAGGCATTTTCTAATTCTGACTACCGACTACTGACTCCTAAGAATCAACAATCTATTGCCTCGCTGATGCACTTACCCGCCATTACAGTGGGGTTTACGTTTTCCTCGGCATCAACAATACAGTTGACCAGCACCGTGCCGGGATAGGCAAGCGCCTCGGGCAGCAGTTTATCTACTTCCTCGGTGGTGCGTATTGTATATCCTTTAATGCCGTATGCTTTGGCCAACATCTCGAAATCCGGTAGGAACTTGAGGTTCACCGCCATGTACCGGCTATCACAGTAAAGTTGCTGCAACTGGCGCACCATGCCCAGGGTATGGTTGTTAATGATGAGTAACTTCAGGGGCAGTTCCTGCTCCACCACGGTGGCCAGTTCCTGCATGGTCATCTGGAAACCCCCATCGCCCACTACCAGCACCACTTGCTGCCCGGGCATACCAACCTGGGCGCCCATTGCCGCCGGCAGGCCAAAGCCCATGGTGCCCAGTCCCCCGGAAGAGATGAGCGAGCCGGGCCGATTGAAGCGGTAATACTGGGCCACCCACATCTGGTGCTGGCCCACGTCGGTGGCCACCACCGAGTTGCCCCCGGTAATTTCATTCAGTTTTTCAATCACGTACTGCGGTTTAAGCGCGCCTTCCGGGTCGTAATGCAGCGGATATTGTTCTTTCCAGGCTTGGATCTGGTTCAGCCAGCTGGTGTCGTTGCGTTTTTCCACCCTGGCCAGCAGTTCCCCAAGAACAAGTTTCACGTCACCCACGATAGGAACGTGCACCTGCACGTTCTTGCCAATTTCGGCGGGGTCTATATCCACATGCACTACCCCGGCCTGGGGCGCAAACTCGGCTAATTTTCCGGTAACCCGGTCATCAAAACGGGCGCCCAGAGCGATTAAAAGATCACAGTTAGTTACCGCCAGGTTGGCGGCCCGAGTACCGTGCAGACCCAGCATGCCTAAAAACAGCGGGTGATCACCGGGGAAACTGGACAGGCCCATAAAGGTGTTGGTGACCGGGGCATTGATGGCCTCAGCCAGGGCCAGTAGTTCCTCACTGGCACCGCTGTTTAGAATACCGCCCCCGGCATAAATCACCGGCCGTTGGGACCGGGTAATCAGCCGGGCGGCTTCGGAAATCTTGTTGGGATGTCCCTTATAATTAGGTTTATAGCCCCGCAGTTGTACTGTACGAGGATACTGAAACTTGATCATGGTCTGGGCCACGTCTTTGGGCAGGTCGATAAGCACTGGCCCCGGCCGCCCGGTTGAGGCGATGTGAAAGGCACTCTTGATGATCAGGGGCAGTTGGCTGGCATCCTTGACCAGGTAATTGTGCTTGGTTACCGGCATCGTGATGCCGGTGATATCTACTTCTTGAAAAGCATCAGTGCCCACCTGGCTGGTGGGTACCTGCCCGGTAAAAATTACCAGAGGCACGGAGTCCATGTACGCATTAGCTATGCCGGTAACCAGATTGGTGGCCCCGGGACCGGATGTGGCCACACATACTCCTACCCGGCCGGTGGCCCTGGCATAGCCGTCTGCCGCATGCACCGCACCCTGCTCGTGCCGTACCAGCACGTGCTTGATTGAGGAGTGGAAAAAAGCGTCGTATACCGGCAGTATGGCCCCGCCGGGGTAGCCGAAGATTACTTCCACTTGCTCTTTTTCAAGGCACTTCACCAGGGCTTCCGCAGCCGTAATTTCCATGGCGAGTCCCCCTTATATTAATTCAGTATTCAGGAGTCAGAATTCAGGAACCAGTAGTCAGTATTTAGAATATCTAAATTTTCCCATTCCGGCCTGACTGCTAACACCTGTTCCGCTCCTAACTTCTGTCTTGTCTTTTGAATCTAGATCCTTCGCTAACGCTCAGAATGACAAGCTTAAAGTCTTTCATGGTAGTATTATGTCATTGCTATGAATCCAACGAATCTGTCATTCTGAGCGCAGCGAAGAATCTTAAAGACTAGATCCTTCGCTACGCTCAGGATGACAAGCTTAATCTTGACGAAAGTAGATTGTATTCATTTATCGTGGTGCGGGTACGCATGGTAATTCTGAGCGAAGTGAAGAATCTAGATCCTTCGCTAACGCTCTTAGATGACAAACTCTAAGTCTTTTATCAGAGTAGGTTCCTTATTTTTTCTTAAGCCAAGGCATCATTTTACGTAGTTCTGCGCCCACCTGCTCGACGGGATGTTCCTGCTCTTGGCGTCTTACAGCGTTGAATACCGGGCGGTTAGCCTTGTTTTCCAAGATCCATTCCTTGGCAAAGGTGCCATCCTGAATTTCAGCCAATACGGCCCGCATTTCATCCCGGGTGTCTTCATTGATAATCCGCGGTCCCACCATGTAATCGCCGTATTCGGCAGTGTTGCTAATGGAGTAGCGCATGTAGCCCAGGCCGCCCTCGTTAATTAGGTCCACAATCAGCTTTAACTCATGCAGGCATTCAAAGTAAGCCATCTCCGGAGCGTAACCCGCTTCCACCAAGGTCTCAAACCCGGCCTTAATTAACTCGCTGACACCGCCGCAAAGCACGCACTGCTCTCCGAACAAGTCGGTTTCAGTTTCTTCCATAAAGGAAGTTTCAAATACACCAGCCCTGGTGCATCCAATGCCTTTGGCGTAAGCCATGGCAATATCTCTGGCCTTGCCGGTATAATCCTGGTGAATACCTATCAGGCCGGGTACACCCTGGCCGCTCTCGTACATCCGGCGCACCAAGTGACCGGGGCTTTTGGGCGCTACCAGAAATACATCCACGTTATTGGGGGGCGTAATCTGGCCGTAATGAATGTTGAAACCGTGGCTGAACATCAGGGCTTTGCCCTCGGCAAGATATGGTTCGATTTCTTCGGCGTAAATCTGGGCCTGCAGTTCGTCAGGCAGCAGAATCTGGATCACGTCGGCCTGGTTGGCCGCCTCGGCCACAGTATGTACCTGGAACCCGGCAGCCTGCGCCTTGGGCACACTGGCGCTATCCTTGCGCAGTCCCACAATAACATCCAAACCGCTGTCTTTCAGGTTTTGAGCCTGGGCGTGACCCTGGCTGCCATAACCCATGACCGCAATTTTCTTGCCCTTCAATACCGCCAGATCGGCGTCGTGATCATAATAAACTTTTACCATTTTATTAACCTCCTCTTTTATATACCGTTGTTACATTTTAGGTTTAGAATTTAGTAGTTAAACATTCATGCCGCTAGCGCAACACCAGCGGTTGATAAAAATATACAACTCAATGTCTGATATGAATACAACGAATCTGTCATTGCTATGAATACACGAATCCTGTCATTCTGAACGCAGTGAAGAATCTAAAGATCAGATCCTTCGCTACGCTCAGGATGACATAATTAACTATTACCATGAATACAACACGGTAAGTCGTATTCGTTTATTGTGATGCGGGCACGCATGGTAATTATGAACGCAGTGAAGAATCTTAAAACCCAGATCCTTCGCTGCGCTCAGGATGACAAACGCTGTGCTCAGGATGACAAACGCTGTGCTCAGGATGACAAACGCTGTGCTCAGGATGACAAACGCTGCGCTCAGGATGACAGAAAGTATATTTTTAGACGATAACCCGTTCTCTTATGCCGACTTTGTTCCTATTCTGACTCCTGATTCCTGACTCCTGATTCCTGAGTCTGCACTCCTCTAATCCCCCTAAGCATGGCAATCTTACCGGTGCGCACCAGTTCCTTAATGCCATAAGAACGCAGAGATTCTTCAAACGCATTGATTTTACCGTCGTTGCCGGTACACTCCACAGTGATGGACTTGGCGCCCAGATCCACAATACGAGCCCGAAAGATATCAGCTATCTGCATAACCTCGCCCCGTTGGGACGGGGTGGCGCTAACCTTGATCAGCACCAACTCCCGGTCCACGTATCGTTCGACGGTGACGTCGCTAATTTTGATTACGTCCACTAACTTGTGCAACTGTTTGGTAACCTGCTCCAGTTCCCGCTGGTCTCCTTCCACCACGATGGTCATCCGGGAAACTTCGGGATTCTCGGTGCGCCCCACCGCCAAGCTGTCAATATTATAGCCGCGCCGGCTAAACAGACCGGCCACCCGTGCCAGTACGCCGGGGTTGTTTTCCACCATTACCGCCAGGGTATGTTGCATCGTCACCCCTCCTAGCCCAACATCTTATTAATCGGTTCACCGGGGGGAACCATAGGCAGCACGTTTTCCTCCCGTTCAATCTGAAAGTCTATCATCACCGGGCCCGGGATGCGCAGGGCTTCCTCAAGGGCGGGGCGAACTTCCGACTTCTTGGTTACCCGGATGCCCGCGGCACCGTACGCTTCGGCCAGTTTGACAAAGTCCGGGTTTTGGAGTTCGGTGTAAGAATAGCGCCGGTTGTAAAACAGCTCTTGCCACTGGCGAACCATGCCCAGATAACCGTTATTCATTACGGCTACCTTCACCGGAAGTTTATAATTTACCGCCGTCTGCATCTCCTGGATATTCATCTGGATGCTGCCGTCGCCGGCGATATCAATGACGATCTCTTCCGGGCAGGCTACCTGCACGCCTATGGCGGCCGGCAGGCCAAAACCCATGGTGCCCAATCCCCCCGAAGAGATAAAAGTACGAGGCCGGGTGTATGTGTAATACTGAGCGGCCCACATCTGGTGCTGGCCCACCTCGGTGGTAATCCGGGCTTTGCCTCCGGTGACGTTATAAATCTCCCGGATCACTTCCTGGGGCTTAATCCGCCCATTTTCCTCAAATTCAATTGGGTATTCCTTTTTCCAGTTCAGGATGGTGTCCCGCCAGCGAGTGGCCAGCCGTGGCTGGAGCTTTTCCAGGATTCTCTGCAGAGCGGTCCTTACATCACCCACCACGGGAATGTCCACGCCCACATTTTTCCCTATTTCCGCCGGATCTATATCAATATGAATCACCGTAGCGCCCGGCGCAAATTCATCCAGTTTGCCGGTGACCCGGTCGTCGAAGCGAACCCCTACACCAATGAGCAGGTCGCAATCGCAAATAGCGTAGTTGGCGTACTTACTGCCATGCATGCCCAGCATGCCCACCGAAAGCGGGTGGTCACCGGGGAATCCGCCCAACCCCATCAGGGTGGTAGATACTGGCGCCAGCAGCAATTCGGCCAAGCTCAGCAGTTCCCCGTGGGCAAAACCGCTTACAACTCCGCCCCCCGCATAAATAACGGGCCGCTCGGATTCTTCAATCGCCCTCACGGCCCTGGCCACCTGTGCGGTATCAGGTTCTAACCTGGGGCTATAGCCCGGCAGATACAGCGGACCGGGATCCTCGTGATAAGCCTGACCAGCGGACACATCCTTGGGGATATCGATTAGCACAGGGCCGGGACGCCCGGTGGTGGCAATATAAAATGCCTCGCGAATGGTCCGGGCCAACTCGCTGATATCCTTAACAATATAGTTGTGCTTGGTTATCGGCAGGGTTATACCGGTTATGTCGGCCTCCTGAAAGGAGTCCCGCCCCAGCAAGGTAGTAGGCACCTGGCCGGTGATAGCCACCATGGGCACCGAATCCATGTAAGCGTTGGCGATACCGGTAACCAAATTGGTGGCGCCAGGGCCTGATGTGGCCAGGCATACCCCCGGTCGGCCCGAAGCGCGAGCATAACCGTCGGCAGCGTGAGCAGCACCCTGCTCGTGACGGGTGAGAATATGCCTGAGATCAGCATCATAAAGGGCATCATAAATAGGAAGAACCTGCCCCCCGGGATAACCGAAAATAGTATCCACACCCTCGGCCTGGAGACATTCGATTAGTATTTGCGCCCCGGATTTTTTCATTTCCCCTTCACCTCCATTGGTTAATATTTCCACCAACTTGCAACAAATTACCCCACTGGTGCCAGGCACCAGTTGTTGATTTGTTGCAAGTTGGTTATTTTATTTCTTTTTGAATACTGCGCCGGTGCCGGCGGATGTGACCTGATTGGCGTAACGGGCCAGGTAACCCTTGGTCACTCTGGGTTCGGGTTTTTGCCACCTGGCCAGACGCGCGGCCAGTTCTTCGTCGCTTAGCTGTACACCCAGTTTATATTCGGGAATGTTGATTTCAATGATATCGCCGTCCTGCAGCGCAGCGATAGGCCCGCCCTCGGCGGCCTCGGGGGTAACGTGCCCAATGGAGGCACCCCGGGTGGCACCACTAAAGCGGCCGTCGGTAATCAAGGCTACGTCCTTATCCAGCCCCAAGCCCATTACGGTGGCAGTGGGGGTGAGCATTTCCCGCATCCCCGGACCGCCTTTGGGCCCTTCATAACGGATAACGATTACGTCACCCTTTTGTATTTGGCCCCCGTTGATACCCTGTACCGCCTCTTCTTCGGAATTGTAGATCCGGGCCGGTCCGCTGTGTTTAAGCATCTCCGGGGCCACTCCGGCCCTTTTAACCACCGCCCCGCCGGGGGCCAGGTTGCCGTAAAGGATGGCAATGCCGCCGGTGGCGCTGTACGGTTCTGCCACGCTGCGGATTACGTCCCGGCGCTTGACCGTAGCGGAGGCCACATTTTCTGCCAGACTTTGGCCGGTGACAGTAACAGCGCCGCCATCCACCAAGCCGTGGTCAGTCAGTTCTTTTAGCACGGCGGATACCCCGCCGGCCTCGTTTAAATCCTGTATAAAGTGCTGGCCCATCGGGCTCAGCTTGCACAGGTTGGGTGTCTTTTCACTAACCTGATTAATACGGTCCAGATTTATTTCCACCCCGGCTTCACCGGCGATGGCAGGCAGGTGCAGCACCGTGTTGGTGGAGCAGCCCAAGGCCATATCCAAGGCCAGGCCGTTGGCAAATGCTTTCGCAGTCATAATGTCCGAGGGGCGCAAGTTTTCCCGCACCAGGTCCACCACCCGCATACCACTCAGTTTGGCCAGGCGACGGCGGGCCGCAGAAACCGCGGGCACTGTGCCGTTGCCGGGCAAAGCCATGCCCAGGACTTCGGTAAGGCAGTTCATGGAATTAGCCGTAAACATACCGGCACAAGAGCCACAGCCGGGGCATACCGATTCTTCCAACTCGGCCAGTTCAGCCTCGGTCATCTTGCCGGCCCGCACCGATCCCACTGCTTCAAAAATATTGCTGAGAGATAAATCCCGTCCATCCAGCCGGCCGGCCATCATCGGGCCGCCGCTGACTACTATGGCGGGAATATCCAGCCGGGCCGCCGCCATGAGCATACCGGGCACAATCTTGTCGCAGGCCGTGACTAGCACCAGCCCATCAAAGGGGTGGGCCATACTCATCACTTCCACCGAGTCGGCGATGAGTTCACGACTGGCCAAGGAGTATTTCATCCCGGCGTGGTTCATGGCGATACCGTCGCACACCGCGATGGTGGGAAACTCCAGCGGGGTACCACCGTTGATCCGAACACCGGCCTTGACGGCCTCGGTAATCTCCCGCAGGTGGACATGGCCGGGTACTATTTCGTTAAAGGAGTTGGCCACCCCGATAATGGGGCGTTCCAGTTCCTGATCGGTAAGCCCCAAGGCCTTAAACAGGGAACGGTGGGGAGCTTTATCCAGCCCCTTTTTCATAACATCGCTGCGCACGTTAAGTCCTCCTTGTTAAATGCAGAATTCAGGAGTCAGGAGTCATAATAACTTCAAGTGATAACTCCCGTCCCGGCTCCTAATTTCCGAATTGTGATTTCTAATTGATAAAAACTAACTCAGGATTCAGTACTCAGCATAATTCAAGTCGGTAAATTGTTTCCCATTCTGACTCCTGACTCCTACTCAAATATCACGGGGCCGTCTGTTTTGGTCAATTCCCGGAAATCATGCAGCAGTGACTGGAACAGCGGGCCGGGCTGGCCGGTACCGATAGGGCGACCATCCACTTTCACACAGGGGATCAGTTCTGCCGCAGTGCCAGTCAGGAAAAACTCGTCGGCATTGTACATATCATGGCGGGTAAATACCTTCTCCTGGACTTCGATGCCCCGGGCACGGGCCAGATCCATCACCGCGTTGCGGGTAACACCCTCCAGCAGCCCCACGTAGACAGGCGGGGTAATCAGTTTACCCTTCTTAACCAGGAATATATTGTCGCCGGTAGCCTCAGCCACGTAGCCCTCCTGGTTTAACATAATAGCCTCGGGCACGCCGGCCAGGTTGGCCTCGATCTTGGCGTAAATGTTGTTCAGATAGTTTAAAGACTTCACCCTGGGGTTACAGGCCTCGGGAATGTTGCGACGGGTGGCCACAGTGACCATCTCCAGACCCCGCTCGTAGAGCTCCTCCGGATAAAGCTGGATGGAGGCCGCAATGCAGAACACCGTGGCTACTTTGCACCTGCGTGGATCCAGCCCCAGGTCACCCTTGCCTCGGGTTACCACCAGGCGTATGTAGGCATCCCGCAGATTGTTGCGGCGCAGGGTCTCCAGCACCACTTCTTGCATTTCCGCTTCACTGATGGGGATCTCCAGGATGATGGTGCGGGCCGATTCGTACAGCCGCTCCAGGTGTTCAGATAGCTTGAAGACCCGGTTGTGGTAAGCCCGGATGCCTTCAAAGATCCCGTCACCGTAAAGGAGACCATGGTCGAATACTGAAACAACCGCTTCTTCCTCTGGCACGTATTTCCCATCCAGGTAAATTATAAGACCCATCGCTTCACCCTCCTGTTATAGTTCGGTTATTTTAAAAAAACAAATAAAATAAGACCCGCTGATATTCCCAAAGAGAGGAACCTATCCGCTTGGGTCTTTTATCCCCACGGTGTAACCCCGGGATTACTGGCCCCGGAGGCCTGTACCGCTCGGTCCAGACCCTCTTTAATAAGAGGCGGAACCCTAGGTACACTTCCCACTCAAATTAAAAAACATATTAAAACGAAAACTAAAACTAAAAACCTCCCGCGCCTGGCAGGGCATACGCCCACCAGGGACGGGAGGTATATATACCTCTCGCGGTACCACCCTGTTTGCAATCCGCTGCATCGCGGAAAGCCACTTAAGTGTGTCTTGTGCTCGACACGGCGGCGTGGTAACGGGCCGCTACCGTCCAGGCCTACAGGCCATTAGCCTTTCGACCGGGCAGTTCCGGGGCGATGTCTTTACTTGTTTCCGGCACCGGTTTTCAGCTACCCCGGCTCTCTGAGGCACGGCCTACCAAGTATTGCTCCCCTTCATAACCCTTGCAAAATAATTGCAAAATAAAGCTTACAAGAAAGTATACCGCATAAATACGGCAACGGTCAACACTTTTTCGGAATTCCGGAGTCAGGAGTCAGGAGTCAGGAGTCAGGAGTCAGAATTAGGAAGAAGATTACCGTTCTCTTATCCTGACTCCTATCTCATCATATACTGCATGCCCACCATCCCCGCGCCCAGCACCGCACCCAGCAGGGCGCCCAGCCAGGTAATGGCTACCAGTTCCCGGCGTACAATGCCCAGCAGCATTTCCTCCACCTGCAGCACGTCCAGTTCTTCCACCCGCTGTCGCACCATACCGGTGATGTCGAAAAAACTCAGTAGGCCCGGGATATGTTGTCTTACCGCGTAGCGGTAGAGCTGCAGCACCGGCTCTCCGGGGTTGGCCGCTAATTGCGGGGCCAGCAGTTCCAGTACCCGGCTCAGCGATGCACTCAACAGGCCGTCCACCGCCTGACCGGCCAGGCGTTCCAGGTAGTGTTCCTCTTGTTCCCGCTCCACCAGGCGTTCCAACAGACGGTCCAGATAATCTTCCAGCATTCCGGGCAGGCCCAGTTCATCCAGGTAAAAGAGCTCCCGCCAGGTGCGGTGACTATTGGTAGCCAGCATTTCCTCCAGCGCGTCCAGCAACGGCGCCAGGGTCTCGGGGCGATGCAGCTTGTCCAGCAGCCAATCCGCTATCTCGGCAGCTTTTTCGCGCCTGGCGGCGGCGTCCAGGACCGCGGTGGTTTCGGCTACGCTCTTTTCCAGCGCCTCGTCCACCAATATATGCAGGCGCTCCTCCAATTCAGCGCGGTTTTGTTCATCGGACAAAAATGAAGCTAATTCCCGAGCCAAGCGCCGCACAATAGCGTCAGGGCCTGTACCGGCCAACTGAAACATTCCATTGAGCATCCTTTTCAGAGCAGTGCCCTCAAAAAAATCCTCGATCCGGTTTTTGATGGCTTGTCGCACGCCCGGTGAGCTCAAATACTGTTCCAGAGCTGCCGCAATACGGGGAGTCTGGTCGGCAATAAGCTGGTGCAGCCCGTCCCGCGCGGCCCCGGGCAGGTAACTGCCTACCGGCTCCGGGCTGTTTAACAGGTTTTCAATCTTTTTTGCCAGCCGGGCGCGCAGTTCCAGGCTCACTTCATCCCGGGCCAGGATCTTACCCGGCAACTGCTCCAGGGAATCCTTTAGAGCGGCAAACTCCGGGGAACCGGCCACCGATCCCACCGGACGGTCCAGAGTATCATAAATGGCGCTGGCCGCAAAAAGGGCCAGTGGGCGGCGCAAGTCCTTGTTTTGCAGCAGGCCGGCGGCCGTCCCAGCCAGCAGCCCGGCCAGTTCTTCCCGGACCAGGCCGGGAGTCAGGCCGGGCACTATCCCGGTCTCGACGTATCCACCATCACCGGCGTCTGCACCTGTTTCGCTGTCCGCACTGCTTACGCCCAGCAGATCACCCACGGTGGCACCCCGGGCTGTCAATTCGGCCAATCGGTTATTAACCCGATGGCGCACCTGCTCTTCCACCCCGGGCTGCAGCATGTGGCGCAGCACATTTTCATCTGTTAGCAGCATACCTCCCACTACCTGGCCGACACTTTCGGCCAGGCGCTTTTTGCCCCTGGGGATGACCCCGGGGGTAAAAGGTAGGTGCATGCCCATTATTTTTATTTCGTGGCGGGGGCGAAACAACATCCGGATAGCGATCCAGTTGGTTACGTACCCGATTACGGACCCCACCAATACGGTCAGGGTTGCTTGCTGCCAGTTCATAGCGATCATCCTTAAGAGATTAGTTATCCTGTCGGAATCGGTACACTTTGTATTATAAGACTTACTTCTATTTATTAATCATTTGTGAGCTTTGGCTATTGTTCTTGATGCGTCTTACCAGGTATGATAAGGTAAGACTAGTAAAGCAAGGGGTGATTCTTATGGAAACACGCATTTCATCAAAAGGACAAATTACTTTACCTGTGGCTGTAAGACAAAAGTTAAGAATGAAAACCGGCGATATATTAAAAATACGCGTTACTGAAGACGGCTCAATTCTTCTTTCAAATAATACAGTGCAGAAAAAAAGCCGGACCCAAGCCCTGCAAATTTTAAAAGATACAGCTGGTGCATGGAAAGAGATGCAGGAGACCGGTGAAGAGTACGTCCGCAAATTAAGAAAAGAAGACGACGACCGCTGGAAGGTGCTTGATATTGAATAGTATATTATTTGATACCAGTGTTATTATCGACCACCTTCGCAGTTACCAACCATCTACCGAATTCCTTGAGATCGTGGTTAATTGCGGAACTCAAGCAATGGTATCAACCATAACAGAGATGGAGTTGTTTGCCGGGAAGAGCATGCAAAATCCGACTGTCCTAGAAAAGACGGAAAATGTACTGGAGTTATTTATGGTTTTGCCAGTAACTTCGGAAATTGCAAGACACGCCGGAGTTCTTCTAAGAGAATACCGCCACCAAGGTTTAACTCCATCCGATGCTTTAATAGCCAGTACCGCTCTACTATATGGGGCCAGCTTAATTACCAGAAACATTAAACACTTTCGAATGATCAAGAATATTTTAGCCTTTGATATACCTGTAGATTAATACTCCCACTCGAAGTCATCCACCTCGGCAAAACTGCACAGCGCCTCTTTCATGATGGCGCAAATTTGCTGCAGCCCCTCCTCGGTCCGGGACTCACAGCGGGCCACCAGCACGGGTTGAGTATTCGAGGCTCGCACTAGCCCCCAGCCATCCCCAAACAGTACCCTGACGCCGTCAACATCAATCACATCGTATCCCTGCCGGAACCGCTCCACCAGTTCGGCAACAACTCGGAATTTATCCTGATCGCTGCCCGTTTGAAACTAATCAGTTATACCATAACCCGGTTTTAAAATCCCGGGTTATAATCAGTCCCCGGGATTTACTGTTATATGGGATTTATTTGACCAGGTTAGAGGCCAATTTGCTCTTTAAATGCATTATGAATTTCTTTGATGCGTTCCGGGCGGTCGGACTCCGCATAGATGCGGAAAAGAGGTTCGGTGCCCGATGGCCGCACCAGCACCCATTCACCGCTTTTTAGCACCAACTTGAGACCGTCCAGGGTGATGCGCCCGATTACGTGCTCCCCGGCCAGTTCCCCGGGGTCAAAATCTTTAATCTTTTCCAGCACCTGCTGTTTTTGCTCCGGCGTGGTATGCACGTCCAGGCGTTCGCTGTATAGCTGCACCCCATATATAGCAGCTACCTCTTCGGTAAGTTCGGCCAGGCTTTTACCGTGCACCGCCACCATTTCCGCCGCCAGCAGCCCGGCCAGGATGCCGTCTTTTTCCGGGATGTGCCCCCGGATAGATAGGCCGCCGCTTTCCTCACCGCCCAGCACACAGCCCTTTTCCAACAAGTTCTGGCCAATGTACTTGAAACCCACGGCGGTTTCATAGACCCCCTGCCCATAGTGATAAGCGATGCGGTCCAGCATGTGGGTTGTTGCCACAGTGCGGGTTACCGGCCCCACCATGCCCTTAACAGTGATTAGATGGTGGTAAAGAAGGGGCAAAAACTGGTTAGCGGCGATAAAAATGCCTCCGGCGTCGATAATCCCAAAGCGGTCGGCATCGCCGTCCAGTGCCAATCCCAACCGGGCCCCTTCATCCTTAATCCACTGACAGGAACTCTCCAGTGACTTACCGGTGGGCTCCGGCAAACTGCCGCCAAACAGTGGATCGCGATGACAGCGACATTCCTGCACCCGATTGCCGGCCCGCTTGAGCATTACGTCCAGGTAGCCCATTCCGCTGCCGTGCATGGCATCTACCATTATTAGCAAATTGGCTCGGGCAATGGCATCCATGTCCACTAGTTTTTCCAGGTGAGCAAAATAAGCCGGGCGCGGGTCAATAAACACACGTTCAGCTATGGCAGGTTTTTCAGCCTGGTAACCCGCCAGGGGTGTTGAGACCGTCTGACCGTTTACCCGGGATCGCTCGGCTAGGCCTGCTGCAACTGATGCACCGGGCACAGTCCCGGGGAGAACGGCAGGTGTACCCGGGCCCCCGCCCGGCACCGGGTAAACAGCCAATTCCGACGCCATTTCCTGGTCGGCCCCGTATACCTGATCCGGAGCGCTGCTCAACCGGGCTATGTTTGCCTCAATGGCCCGGGTAATATGAGGCAGTGCCGGGCCTGCATAATCGGGTATAAATTTAAATCCGTTGTATTCCGGCGGGTTATGGCTGGCTGTAAGCATGACCGCCCCCGCAGTACCGTGCTCCTTGACGGCAAAGGCCGTCACCGGTGTGGGCAGCGGCTCAGACCCCAGGTAGACCTTAATCCCGTTGCCGGTAAACACGTCAGCTACTACATTTGCAAACCGATCAGAAAGGAACCGGTTATCATAACCAACCACGATACCAAGGTTTCCCGTGCCCTTGTTGTTCAGGTAATCCGCCACCGCTTGGGTAACCACCCGCACGTTGGCAAAGGTAAAGTCATCTGCAATAATACCACGCCAGCCATCAGTGCCGAATTTTATCCCCTTCAAGTATCTAATACCTCCCACAATCCAGAAAGTAGACTATATGGATTGTCATTTTAAACGCACGTAAGCAAGGTTCTTCACTTCATTCCGAATGACACAAAACCGTCAGAAAATAATTTCTCATAGTAGTCTACCTCTGGAAAATAACGTTTTTTTCCAAACTCTCCTGTTAATTATATCAATAATTTGCATTTTCAATTCCAAAGATGCGTATTTATGTACAGACAATTATTTTCCCAAGGCAGTGGCGTTTTATGTGTATGGCAATTCCAAGGAAAAGGAGTAGGTAAAAATGAGGAAAAAGTTACTGAATCACGCAGTCTTTTCGGGTCCGGTTAAATTAGCGGATATCGAGCGTACAAGCATGTACCGTGATTACCTGGCCCAAATAAATGACCCTTTTAACATTTCCGCCAATACCGTAGTAACAGAGAAAAATATACCCCCCAAAAAGCTTGCCGGAAGCAATCAGACTGCTCATTCCTGATTGCCCCGCTTTGGTGTCAGACGTTCAACGTCTGACACCAGGGTTTATCTCTTAATTTTGGCGCTCAGCAGTCCTTCCAAGTAAGCGCGAAATGGTTGTTCCAAGTCCGGGCGTCCCAGGGCGAATTCCACCGTGGCCTTCAGGTAGCCCAATTTATCACCAACATCGTATCGTTGGCCTTCAAATACCAGCCCGTACATATTTTTTTGCCTGGCCAGTTCTTTTAGCGCGTCAGTGAGCTGAATCTCGTCCCCGGCGTCAGGTTCGGTACAGGACAGAATATTGAATACTTCGGGTTCAATTATGTAGCGGCCCATAATGGCCAGGCGGGACGGAGCGTCTTCCGATGCAGGTTTTTCCACCAGGTCACGTACCCGGTAGATGTTTTCTTTTACGGGCTCAGCATCTAATATACCGTACTTACTGACTTCCGCCTGCGGCACTTCCTTAACACCAATGACCGTAGTTTGTACTTCTTCATATAAATCGATCATCTGTTTCAGGCAGGGCACTTGGCTGCGCACTATATCGTCCCCCAGCAGCACCGCAAAGGGCTCGCCGCCCACAAAACGCCGAGCACAGTAGATAGCATGCCCCAACCCCCGGGGTATACCCTGGCGCACGTAATGTATTTCCGCTATACCCCCGGTTTCCTCTACTATCCTCAGCAAGTCGTGTTTACCCTTGCCCCGCAGATGGTCTTCCAGGGAGACAAATCGGTCAAAGTGGTCTTCAATAGCTTTTTTATGTCGGCTGGTAATAATTAAAATATCCTCGATGCCGGAACTGACTGCTTCTTCTATAATATATTGGATAGTTGGCTTATCTACGATGGGGATCATTTCCTTGGGGATAGCCTTGGTGGCCGGCAGAAACCGTACACCCAACCCGGCGGCCGGGATAACAGCTTTCTTGATACGCATATAAAAACCTCCCCTCACGGTATACCAAAATCAAAAAAATTTACCCAACTTCCCAAACTCCTAAATATAGTGATACATATTCTATAGAGAACCAATAAATCCCTTGTGAAATTATTAATAAAAAAAGCACGCCCGACGATTATCTCTGGCGCACTTTTATAGGTTGAAAACAAACATTTCTACATTTTTGAGGACCGCTGTTTGTACTCTTTCGGAATATCGCACCCCGTTCGCCGGGATCTGCCCAGCACACCAACCCGGTCGGCCAAATAGATTACCGCCCCGGCCAAAATAATCAGTAAAACCAGCGCCTGATCGTTGGTAATTAAATTAATCACCACGGCATTGAAGCCTAAAAAAGCGCTAAGAGCGTATATGGCCAGTACCGTTTGCCTGTGATTCAAACCCATGGCCATAAGCTGGTGGTGCAGGTGGTTTTTATCAGGTTGAAATATAGGCCGGTGCTCGTGGCAGCGCCTCAGGATAGCGAAAAATGTATCCAGCAGAGGAACGCCCAAAATAACCAGCGGGATAATCACCGACACCGCCGTGGCGCTTTTAGTCAGGCTCATAATAGCCAACACCGATAGGGTAAAGCCCAGGAACATGGAACCGGTATCGCCCAGGAATATTCGAGCCGGGTGAAAATTATAGCGCAGGAACCCAATTACAGCAGCCACCAAGGTAAGGGCCAACATAATCATTTCATTCATACCACTCATACCGAACTGGGTCCAGGCTACAGCAGCCATGGTTAGAGCGGCAATACAGGCTACACCGCCGGCCAGGCCGTCCAAACCGTCAATCAAGTTGACAGCGTTAGTTACAGCCACCACCCAAAAAACCGTCAGCGGAATGCTAAGTAAGCCTAAAATAAATATATCACCATTTAACGGATTAGTTATATAGTGAACTTGAATACCAAACGGAACAATCACCAGCGCGGCCAAAATCTGCCCGGCCAGTTTAACCCGCGCTGACAGACCGCGGATATCGTCTGCTACACCTAAAAGCAGAATTACCGTGGCACCTACAAGTAAGCCCAGCACCTGAGGAGTCAGTTCCCGGAACAACAGCACAACCGCAACAAAAGCCAGGTATACAGCCAAGCCGCCCATACGCGGCATGGTCCCGTTATGCACCTTGCGCTGATCGGGGTAATCCAGCGCCCCCACTTTTATAGCCAGCGTCCGTACCCAGGGGGTAAGCACAAAGCCCAACACCAGGGCCAACAACGGGGCCGCTAAATAATATTCCAAACGTTATCCCTCCAACGGCGCATAATACGCATAGAGACAAACCATAGTTCATTCTATCACCCGGTAACATGGTTGTACAAAGCCCAAATATCGGCAATATTCGCCCAATCTAAAAAATATTCTCCCCATAATAGCCTATATCTCCACATACCTACAGGACAAGCTTATTTGCCAAAAAAGGGGACAGGCTACTTTTCACCTTTCCTGACCTTTTTGGGCCTACCCCTGGGCCTAATAGTTGATTCCAAGCCCAATTCCTTTGATAAGTTTTCTTGCCAACCAGATGAACCATAAGGAGCCTGGCGTACAATGCTGTTGCGAACCTTCTCCAATTCAATTGCTGTTATGGGTTCATCCACGAAAGCACTCCAATTTTCCGGTAAAGGAATGGGTATTTCATTAATTAACGTATTGGTCACAAAACATCCTATTCGTTCTCTATGAGAAGACCATGGCCAGTCCCTGGCTGAGCCAACCAACCCGGCCCTGACAGGGTTTCCTTCCACATATCTAAGCACAGTTAATAAATGATGGTCTGCCTGGATGATAAAGCTTTTAAATCTTCCCTGCCAAACATGACCCACTGAATCATAATGTCGATGATAACGCCGCACATGGCTTGTCATTAACCATTGCATATATTTGCTCAGTTCGTCACCATGCTCAGGCTTAAGAACCATATGAAAATGGTTGGGCATAACGCAATAAGCCAGTAATTCGATCCCATACCGGCTTTTGGCCTCATCCACTAGCTCAATAAATATGCTATAATCCTTTTTCTTATGGAAGACCTGTTGCTTAAAATTGCCGCGATTTATAACATGATATATAAATCCGCCAACTAAACCCCTGGCTATTCTTGGCATACAAAAACCTCCCCCAAAAAGTAGCCTGTCCCCTTTTTACCTTTCCTTACCTTTCAATTATGGCGAAGAGGAGCTCGGCTTCTACGGCCAGGTCGTTGCCCACGTGGGCCGTGGCTTTGCTTTTGCCCAGGGTGCCACGCAGGCGCAGCATTTCGACTTCCAGACGCAGTACATCACCGGGCACCACCGGACGCCTGAAGCGGGCCTTGTCGATGCCGGCGAAAAGAGCTAGTCTGCCGGTGAATTCCGGGGTGCTCAAAACCGCTACCGCACCTACCTGGGCCATCGCCTCTATAATCAGCATCCCGGGCATAATTGGATAACCGGGAAAATGGCCCTGGAAAAACTGCTCATTGATGGTGACGTTTTTTATACCAACGGCCCGTACCCCGGGCACCATTTCCTCGATCCGGTCCACCAGTAAAAAGGGGTACCGGTGAGGGATAACTTTCATGATTTCGTTAATATCCAATCCATTATTAGGCATGCTAATTTCCTCCCGTTCTTGGTTTTTGGTTAACTGCCAGCAATTCCCGCACAATTTCCGCCGGGCGCCCCGCAGCCGTACGAAGCTCGTCCACCCGGCGAGACACCTTATCCCGCAGTTGTTCACGTTCGCTGATGTACAATTCAGCCGTTTCCACCATGTCGCCGGCCTTAATATGCTCCGGTGTTCCTGCCGGGGCCAAGTCAATGCGCCGCAGGAATCGCTCGACCTTGGGGTCATACACAATACCTAACGGCGGCACCCCGCCTACCGCAGCGAATATTAAGGCGTGTAGCCGCATGCCCACCAGAAGGTCCAGGTTCGCCACCAGGGAAAGCATCTGAGGCACGTTGATTTTTTCCCCGATAATTACATGTTGCTCTTTCATTAAGGAAGCAATCTCCCGGGAGGTTATTAAATCGGCCGGGTGATGCATAGGTACGAACACCACCGTACGGCCCGCTCGGGCCAGCAGATCCAGAGCCCCGGCCAATTCGGCTTCCCAGTCCGCCGCCGGTCCGGGCAGCGGACGCACTGAAACGCCCACTACGCAATTACCGGGCATTACTCCGTGTCTCTTAAGTATATCCGCCCCGGTTGTGAGGTCTATATCATCCGGGTGCAGACCCAGCACCGGATCGGCCACCACCTCCACCGTCCGGCACACGCCCATGGATTTTAAGTCCCGGGCTGATTCGTCGTCCCTTACCGTGACCGCCCGGGCACCCCGGGTGGTGAGGCCGGTTAAAATCCGCCCCGGCCTGGTGTTGACCGGGCCAATGCCCTGGGCGTAATACATCACCGGCCGACGTAGCAGGCGAGCGGTCCAGATAATCACCAGGTAGTATAACAGGCTTTGCAACCCGGTAACATCCTGCAGCAGGCTGCCGCCTCCGCTGATTAGCAATTGGGAACGCCTGATGGCGCCGGCCACCGCGCGCATATTCCAGCGGTCCACCGCTATAACCCCGTATTCCCGGGCAGTAGCCGACGGGTCATTGGACAGCACGGTGATTTCAATGCCCGGAACCGCCCGGCGCAGCGAATGAAGCATGCTGTATAAAACAGCTTCGTCACCAAGATTGTTGAAGCCGTAATAACCGGATATTACCACCCTATTTTTCATTCTGCACCTTCTTAAGCGGCAAAGTAGCCAAGATTGTCGTTCTGAGCGCAACGAAGAATCTGGGTATTTTGATCAAGGTTCTTCATTTCACTTCGTTTCATTGAGAATGACACGGAACTGGGCTTTTTCAGTAGTTTCGGTTTTTGTTACCTTATTATTTATTTCCATGGCTCCTATCAGCCAAACTACATACTAACTAATTTGCCACCAGTGCCACCAATTTCCTTTAAACTCGAAAAAATTTTTCTTGTCTTATCTAATAAAGAAACACTAAAGGACAGGAAACTTTTAAAAAAGTAGCCTGTCCCCTTTTTACCTTGTTTGACTTTTGGTAATGGGCTTACCGGATGATGATTCTGACTGGTTGCTGGTCTGGCACCGGTATTACATCGGTTTCTTCTTCAGTGAGGCCGTTGCGCTCCAAAGGCTCTTGGTCGGCTTGGTTATTGGCGTCTGGTTCGGTGCTTTGCTCCGTGTTTGAGGTTGGATCATTTTCTACGGGAGCGGCATCGCCTGTATCCTGCGTATTAACAGCATCACCGGGGTTATTCTTTTTTCCGTTATCCGCGACAGGGGTGCTGCCGGTAGCAGGCTGTTCCATGGCCACCTGCTTGCCTTCACTGCTCTGACTGTTATTGCCCATGGCGCCATGCACTATGTCTACGACTTTGCCATCCTCAAATAATGCCATGGTCACTTCTCGGGCATCATCCGGATCTACATACCAGTAACTGACCCCGTTTTCATCAAGGAACCAGCCCGGCAGTGTCTGAGTGGCCATCTGCAGATTTTCCAGGTTCTTAGCGGCCTTGGCCATAGCTAACAGCTGTTTAATACCCATGTTGGTATCTACATTATTGTAAATACCGGGCACAAGTTTGGGCAGCTTGGTAACGGTGGCCGGCTTCATAGCCTCGTCACCAATGGCTGAAAGCAGTTTTAACTGGCGCTGGGTGCGGGTTATGTCACCCAACTCGTCGTTTCGGTAACGGGCGTACCCCAAAGCCTGAGTGCCATCCAACCTCTGGACGCCTTTTTGCAAGCTAATATTATAAGCACCGCCGTAGGCCCGTTCACTGTGATTCATATTCTTATCCACATCGACAGTCACACCGCCCAGGGCGTCCACGATATCTTTAAATCCGTTAAAGTTGGTGGTCATGTAATAATCCACCGATACGCCGGTAAGGTCCGAAACAACTTTCATGGCCATTTCGGGTCCGCCGTAATAATTGGCCGCATTAACTTTATTTACCCCGTAACCGGGCAGGTACACCTTGGTATCCCTGGGAATGGACAGAAGGGAAATCCGGTTGTCCTTGTTATTAATGTTGGCCAAAATCATGGTGTCTGTACGCTGACTTTTGTCATCTTCGCGTTCATCAACGCCCATCATCAGCACGTTAATACCGGGTAGCTCGGCTAGGACTTCATCCTCTCCTTCACCGGGGTTGTCCGCTACAAACTTTTCGCCGGTTATGATAGGCCAGAGAAAATTATTGGCCAAAGCAAAACCGCCGGCAAAAAGGCCAACTAAAATTACCAGAAAAACAGCAAGCCTTAACTTGCTCTTAAGTTTTCTTTTTCTTCTAGGCATATTCAGGCGCCTCCTTCCGACGCTTCTGCAGCTTCTCTCAAACGACCAAACTAATAAAAATACAAAAATGATACAACCTTGCCGTTAGTTATTCAATCGGTAAATAAATTATACTTAGACGTATATTATACTTCGAATACTTCGACGCAACAATGATAATATCCTCTGCTTGCCAAAGCAAACCTAAACCTAGATTTTTCAATACCATCCATCAAATCAGTTCACTTAGTGCGTGCTTTTACCGATTACGTCGTGCTAGGCGATAATACCGCTGCACCAACCAGGCAAATCGTGGTAACACCAATATGCGCCGCCAGCGGGAGGGTTCCATAACCAGCCGACCCAGCCACTCAACGCGCAAACTTTGCATCCAGCGGGGCGCCCTGGTTACCCGGCCGGCAATAACGTCCAAACTGCCGCCCACACCCATGGCCACTACCGGGCCAATGCTTTCAATATATTGGTCAATCCACCGTTCCTGCTTGGGGGCACCCAAAGCAGCAAAAAGCACCTGCGGTTCAGCTTCCCGAACCCGTTCCGCCACGGCCGTTTCCTCATCCTGTTTAAAGTAACCGTGGTAAGTACCGGCCACCTGCAACCCCGGGTACTGCCGCCGCAGATTTTCCGCCGCTTCTTCAGCCACCCCGGGGGCAGCGCCCAGCAGAAAAACCCGCCAGCCCTCTTGGGCCGCCTGCTGCACCAGAGCCAACATCAGGTCGATGCCGGTTACCCGCTCGGGAAAAGGTTTTCCGGCCACCCGGCCCGCCCAAACGATGCCTTCGCCGTCGGCAGTAACCAGATCAGCCCGGTGAACCAATTCCAGTAGTGCTTTGTCATCGGTAACGCCCCGGTACAAGTACTCGGGGTTTAGAGTAATGACCCGGGCGGGCCGGCCGGCGCCAACCAATTCAGTCACCCGCTGTACCGTCTGGTCTATAGTCAGCCGGTCCACCGGAACACCCAATATATCTACACGCATTTAATCACCTAATAGTTATTTGAGTTCGGCTTCTAATAAATATGACGCAACCTACCTATAATTTGTTCCATTAGAACTAAGCAGGCCCATAAAATCATTTTTAATAAAATCCGCAAAAGGCAACTCCACAAATTTCAATGTTCCCGACAAAGAAGTGTAATTCAAAGCCAATTTTTTACTCACTGTTCTATTAACAATAAATATTTGCTGGTCATTAATCAAGCTTTTTTTAAACAGCGCCTTGAAATGCACATCGGCATCTGGAAAAGAGTAACCTACAAACACAACCTTTTTACAGCGTCTTATAACCCTTAAAGATTCATTTAATATGAGAGAAATTATCGGGTGCGAAATCTGTTTGATATGGGACGGAGGAATAATTAGTGTTTTAAAGACCGACCCATCTACAGGGCAACGGTATTTACCATGCCCGGGGGCGGTGTGTTCCTGCTCCTGCACGATGGCTTCGTCAAATAAATCTGTATTGGTGTCCCAGGGGGTCAACAATACCTGATTGCAGCAATTGCAATACTTCCAGTTCAAGCTCCCGTGGCCCTTCATGATTTTAACCGATACAGGTTTGCCACCATCATCCTGCAGATGCTGCGGTCCCTCATATTTAAACCGATTAATATCAGCATCGGGTAAATCGTAGTTCATCAGGTTTATGCAATAGTTTATGGATGCGTCTTCAGGGTACACATATTTAAAGGCTTCTTCAAGCAGTGTATCATAGTTAAGCGTTAACACAGCGACTGGCCGGTTATTCCGCAAAACAGCTTCCCAAAAGGACCGGTAAACCATAGCCCGGCGATTTGATTTTTTACTAATGACATGATGGATAAGCTTAATCAAGCCTTCCTTGAGGGCATGAATTTCTATATTGGGATACCGGGCACTTAAATGCTCATCCTGGTTGATAAAGTAATCAAGGAACCCGAAGACCGATTCCAGGGTAGGATAAACACCGGCCTGTCTATCCCAGGTAAAATTGGCTTTAATGAATTCGCAGACATTTTTTCCGGTAACTGAGGCTGCGATATCTTTAAGTTCTCCAGACAATATAATGGGCAAAATTTCATCCTGCAACGGCGCTCCGTCCGCGTAGGATGCTCCTGCCCCAAATACAAACAATACGTCCTGACTCATATTCCACCCCGTTGTATCAAAACATCCACGGGTTATTATTTAATAATTAGCCGCAAACAATACGTTACTGTCCCCCGTTTTTATCATTCTGACTCCTGACTTCTGACTCCTGACTCCTGATAAATATATTTTTCCGCCAGCCGGACGCCTAATCTCCACATTACAATAAGCAAAAGACCCCCGATTATGCCCAGCCACAACCCGTTAAAACTGCGCAGCAGCGATACCAGCAAGGGCGTGTGGATATGAGCGTAGGTGTTTACCAGCGATACCTGGCCAATAACCCCGGCCAGCAACAGGGGTTGGTACCGGTTGTCCCGGAAGCCCAGGTAAAAAAGCAACAACAGCAGCGGATACCCCAGCAGGAACTCTTTAGTACGGGGGCGCACCCCCAGCAGGGTATCCAACATGGTGCGGAACTGCAGTTCCAGCGAAGATATGGCCGCCGATTCATTGCCGGTACGGGAAACGTACACCAGCAGCGCCACTAAAACAAATCCGGCCGCCACAGCAAATTTAACCAGCACGGGCTGGTCCAGGAAGCTCTGCACACGCTGCTGCCAGCCCGACCTTCCCCCATCGCTGCGGAAGAAAAAGATAACTGCCACCAGCGCCAGCGGTATCACATGGGCCAGCTTTACGCCGGTAAACTGGTCCAACTTGAGCATGAAGCCCACATCGGCCAGCAGGCCCACCATTAATACCGCCCCCACCAGCGAGAACAACGAGGTGCGCAGTAAGAGCAGCACACAGCGCAACGGGGGCGCACCTTCCCGTCGCACGTTCAGCGCCAGCGCCAAGGTGGGGAATATTACCACCGCCGCAAAGGCCATTAACTTACGGGCTGGATTCACCACATCTACTGCCAGCAAGGCGGTCCAAATCAGCAGGCCCGCGAGCCCCAAATACGGCGCCGCTCGGCCCCAACCAATTACGAAAGCCAGCAACATACCCCCGGCAATGACGCCCAGCCCGATGACAAACAACACCAGACGGGATAGAGCCAGCGGCTCCAGAACCGACGCCTCGCCAAGCTGCAGACCTTCGGCGGCCAGCCTGTTACCCACTTTTTCAGTCAATTGCAGGTTAAATTGCAGCATGTCCGGGGCATCGGCTTTACTGTATGTGTGCAACAGCAGCACCCTGATATTGCGTTCCGATGCCGCCAGAGCATACCGATCTACCATGGAAGCAAGGTCAAAATTCCTTTTAGCGTCTTCCTCCAGGGTAAGGGAATGCAGTCGCAACACATTTTTATCCAGCAGCAAGCCCAGCTTGGTTAGACCCACCTGGTTGGAAAACTCAATCTGCACTATGGGGACATCTAATTTTTGTGTTTCATAGGTCAGCGACTTAATCAGGCCCGGTACACCGGGCAGTACCGGGTCGTTGAAAGCAACCCCGGTCAGGTTGGGAATATTTTGGATGGCACTGAAAACGAAGTTCAACCCTTCGGCGGATACCTGGTTCCAGGTGCGCACTTGCACCATAACGTCCAGGCCGGCCGCCTGCACATCATCCACAGCCCGTTCGGGGAACCCGGTACCAACCATCTCCACCGACGCCCAGTGCATACCGGTCTCAATAATGAATAACCCTTCGTGATCCCAGGTCTGCAGCGGTACCCCTTTGGCCGCCAAATGGCCTCGGACACGCTCGTAAGACTCCTGATTCGGGAACATCAGGTAGCGGTAATCGGGTTTAATCTGCCTCCGGAAATCCTCGCCCAGCGAGTCCACGATCCCATTTTCATTCAGGATAAGAAGTTCACTACCGGTTTTGGACACAAATTCGCCGTCCTGGGCGGCATCTCTAACCGTGGTCTCCTTCAACAGCACAGTGCCGACACCCCCGTCACCGTACATTTGCAAGGCTTCTACCGTGCTAATGCCGTTCATCCGGGCTAAATTGGCCACTTCATCATATACCACAGCCATGGCGACGCTGCGGTGCCCGCTCTCTAAGTTCTGCCGCAGCAGAGCGGCATAGCCCGCCGCCAGCAGCCCTATAATTACTACACCGATTAATAGCGGTACCCACTTTTTATCTTTCACCCGGCATCCCCCGTTATCTATTGTTCCTGATATCCCCAATCATTGTCGTACTGGCCCGCCTGCACATAGCTTATAAATTCCTCAATGATCATATAGGCGGCGCCGTGGCTAAGCGGCGTTTTACGGTTTAAATATTTCGCCCAATAATCGCGGTCCTGGAACAGTCCTTCATCCACCAGGTAACTTAAAGACTCATCCTTGCTCATTTCCAGCCCCAGATACCTAATTAGAGCGTAGCTGGCGTCATAAATATCGAAGGTATTCGGTTCAGCGTAAACCTGTGCCGGGCCTAGTCGCACGCCGCTCTGTTTAACGGCACCGGACAGCACGTTCAAAAACCGCTGGTGCTCAATAGGCTGGTCCAACCGGTAGTCGTTATTGTACCCGCCGGCGGCCAAACCCAGCCCGCGAACGAATTGCAGCCCGTTATAAGCCCGGTGTCCGGCCAAATCGTTGGCAATTACAAAAGGTTGCAGTTCCATGCCCTGCTCATTCAGCCGGTTCTGCAGCAGCTCCATTAAAGCCGCATCAACAGCCAGTTCGCGTAAGGAAAGTCCCTCGTCTTGGGC
>JAENYQ010000152.1 GCA_016841675.1 Desulfotomaculum sp. | reverse complement strand
ATAGATTTCCGGTGAAGAGGTGGTTACCTCAGGGAGACCCATTTTCTTATCAAAGTGTTAGTGATGCGAAGACCAAAATTAAATGTTTGCATTAAATTTTTTAGCTTATACGAGGGGAACATGGCGATGGAACTGGGAGCTATTTTCGAATACATTCTGCAGTTACCAAAACAAGCTCAAACTGCACTCATGCGTGAATTAAAACTAACCGATGCCAGGCACATGCCCGCCGGAGCTGTTCTGGTGGCCATGCAATTGCTTACTGCACTTGGAGTTCTACGCCGAATTGATCTGGTATTGGGCGAAGAACATACATCGCTCGAATATCTGAAGCAAGAAATGGCTGCGGGTCGCAAACAAATCCCAAGTAGTGGCATCCTGATTGGCTTGCTTGTTGCCGATATGCTTGCGTATCCGAAACGAATCGCCCGTGTCTACGAAGTGCAACCCCTGGCCAAAGCATGGCATACCGACAAATTACTGGGCATTGATCCGGATCTTCTGAACGATGACCGCCTGCTCCGGGCCCTCTCCAAACTTGGCGAGTGCCCGTCTGCCATGCGAGACATTTTGCAGGGCCTGACTTTGGATGTCTCCGACCAATTTAAGATTCGCCTTTCCCGGTTTTACGTGGACGGGTCTATATTACAACTTGACGGAGTCTTTGCTAAAGCAAGTAAAGTCCGCCCCGGGCGTGGGCAGGATTCACTCAGCCAACTTGTTACAAGCTTGGTTGCTGCCTCCGGTTCCAAGCTCCCGGTCTCGTTCGATGTGCTGCCGGGCGGGACCAATGATAGTACAACCTTACCTAAGGCCTTAGCCGCCATGGATCGGGTAGCTCCGCCCGGCCCCGTCGAATGGATCGCTGACCGCATCTTTCCAACCGCGAAGAATATCCTCTTTCTGCAAAATCAGAAGCAGCGCGAGTACCGCTTCATTGCACCCCTGAAAACGAGCATCTCCGAAAAGCGGTTCCGTATACTCGTAGATCAGGCTTGGGAGCAAGAGCAGTGGAAAGACATCAATTACCGAAGCGCTGAGGAAATACGCAAGAAGAGGGAACGCTCGTATCAGGCTTATGAGGCTGAGTGGACATTGACCGAGATTGAAAAACCGGAACTGCCGCCCGGTCAAACTCGCCGCCCTAAAGGATCGGTCATCCGCCATGAAGTGACCGTACGATGTGCGGTCTATCGCCACGGGTATAAGGCTGGCCAAGAGTTACAAAACCGTGAGAAGCAGCGGAAAGCCTGTGAAGTGGCTCTTGTGGAATTCTCCAGGAAATTGAACAAACGCAACCTGCAAACCGTCCAAGAATGTCAGCAAGCAGGCAAACAGCTACTGAAAGATTTTCCGAAAGTAAAACCGTTTGTGAACTTGGCGTTTTCGGAAAATGCTCATCAGGCCGTGTTGTTAACGTGGACCTGGGATGAGGAAGCTTATGTCCGCCAAAAACGTTATGATGGTGTTTTCGCCTTTCTTACGAATCATGCGCCAGAAGAAGTCTCCGCCAATGAAATGCTCTGCCGCTATCGCGATCGCAACCAGGTTGAGATGGATTTTCGTGATCTGAAGGGTCTGCTTGATTTAGAGCGCATCTTCATGCAAATTCCCGAACGAATTGATGCTTATTTGTTTATCAAGGTTCTGGCGTATTTCGTGCTGGCTTTTCTCCGTTGGTTTGCTCAAGAACATGGATACGGCAAAATGACCGAGTCAAAGATTCAGGATCAAATAAGTGAGATGGGCATTAGCCGGATTAGCATTGAGCCTTTGGGGATCGACAAATGGTCAGTGGCTAACGACAACCCTTTGACCATATTTTTTCGTTCATCCCTCGGTCTACCTGATCCTCATGAAGCCATTAACATACTCAATGGGTTGACAGATGCTAAACGACAGATTACATTATGGCTCCAGGCATGGGAGCAATCTCAGAGGAGCGATAGTGCCACATCTCAAAACGAATCCGGCTAACAGGTGTTCCTTGAGTATAATGGAACTTAATTCCATATTCATATTTTTTAAGTGCGAAAGACGGGAAGTTAGAGGGTAGAAATTGTATTGGCAATAAAAATAAGTAATTTCCAGTTAAGCTCACTGATAATATTTATATTGCTGCTTCCTGTCATATGAGGTTTTCCCCTAGCCACAGTTAGTGGCTTTGATGCCTGGTTATCCGGTATTATATCTTCAATCCCCGCCCTGATATTTATCTTTTTCTTTGTTAATTTACATGATGGAAAAGATTCTGGAATAATAATTATTAAAAAAAATTCTAAAATCTGGGGTTATGTTATAGGTATTTTGCTGGTTATTTATTTTTTAATAGTTGTTAATAACATTCTTTGTAAAAATATCGATATTTTTGTTTGCAGTAGTAAAAGGTGTAGGAGATTTGTTTAATATTAAAAACCATACCTACATAATTGCAATTGCTGTTCTTGTTTTATCAACATCCGCTCATGTGTTTGCAAGCTATTTGGAATATATGAAATTTTTTATTTCTTACTTTGTAGCATTCAGGATAGGAATTGCGGTAATCATATTCATAGCATTAATGATAATATTTATTAAAGGAAAATTTAAAGCTGTTATATGAAAAGGTAGCCCACTGCAACGTTGGGTAGAACTATGACATGGCAAGTGATTTGGGCCGCAGCCGCGCCCCGTGGTGGGGAGCGGGACACATTGCGACCAAAAAAAGAACCGGGCATTAGCCCAGCTCCTAAAGCTGACGGTGCGCGCTGTGCGCCGCTTCGTTGTAATCCAGCCCCATCGCAACAGCGATGGGAAAGGTGGCTACTG
>JAENYQ010000151.1 GCA_016841675.1 Desulfotomaculum sp. | reverse complement strand
CCACCCCTAGTTAAATGCGCCCATACAGTGGTTGGATTCATAGCAATGACAATCTTGGCTACTTGTCATATTAATTGACTTTCACAGTGACTTCGGGGACAGACATCATTTGGGTATGTTTTCATTAACAATAAAAACAGGTCATTGTTGGGTATTACCCAAACAATGACCTGTTTAAATGGTGGGGGCTATGGGATTCGAACCTATGACCTCTCGGATGTGAACCGAGCGCTCTTACCGCTGAGCTAAGCCCCCCATAATGCATAATAAATTGCCCCTTTTATGGACGACTTTTAGTATACCATATCTAAATGTCTGTTGCAATGTAAATAATTATGATGTATTCCTTGTCTCCTAGTTTCAGCTGCACCTGTGCTCCTGTGTCATAGAGGTACCCTCTGCGGGTGTCCCTACATCGCTAGCATTACCAATAGTAAAGGGCGTCGATTTAAGAGTTTATATTCTCCACCTCATATTGGCATCCGGCATTCCAAAGCAGCCAGGTATCAATGCTGTTTTGTTCGGTGGCTATAATTTGGGCGCGAATTTCATTGCGGCCGTAAGCCGGCGCCCCCATCGTAAATGCCTGCAGCCAGGGACGCAGTTGGCATCCCGTAGCTTCGGTAAGTTCCCGGAAGTCCTTAATTGAACCGTCCACTACTTCCAGTGGGTGAGCATTGGGGTTGGCAACCCCGTAATTGCCTTTGCTGTAGTGGGAGGGGTAAACCATAGGCGACAGGTAGTCCACGTAAGGCGCCATCCGTTCCGGGCGCTGGCCGATGCCCATATCGTCTACTGCGACACCGGCAAAACCAAATACCGTGGCCGACATTATTTTATCCCAACCTAATTGTTCACGAGCGTAGCTTAAAAAATCAGCAATTACGTCGACCCGGTGCCGGTCGTCTTTTGACCCGTAAATAGCGGTCCGAGCGGCAGCGCCTTCGGGAAAGCGTATATAATCGAACTGCACCTCGTCAAAGCCAAGCTGATAAGCTTCCTTGGCCAGATCAATATTATAGTCCCATACTTCTTTGCTGTATGTATCCACCCAAACTCCGTCCATCAGTGGAGTACCGTTTTTATCCCGAACCATGAACTGCGGTTTTTGCTGCGCTAAAAAGGGATCGCGAAAAATCACGATCCTGGCTACGGAGTATATTCCTAGTGCCCTTAATTCGTTAAGCATGTCCCGGATGGGCAGCATATCCCGGCCGGCGCCCGTTGCCCGGGCCATTTCCACCTCCGAAAGGTAGCCGATGCGGCCGGATTCGTCCTTAACATCTAGCTGTACTGTATTCAGCTGCGTCTTTTCGGCCAGTTCCAGTATTTGTTCCCACAAAGCCCGTTCGGAAGCCCAGGAAAAGGTGACGTGCATTCCTTTAGCTTCGGAGGCTTGTAGGTCAACGGCCGGGTCGCGAACCGGTTCGTCGGGCTGATAAATAAGCAGTTCCCGATCAGGTTGTTCCACTGCTTCTTCCTGCCATCCCTCAGGTATGGCCAGAGTATCCGGCCTGCCGTCGCTAACATATTTGGTGCCGCTGATCCTCTTCAACCAGTTAACCAGTGAGCTTGCTCCTTGGTCATCAAACACCTGAATGCGTTGAATCCGACTGCGGTCAAATTTCTTGTGGAATGGTGAGCGGGAAGCGCTCCAGGCCCACCAGACAACACCCTGGTGCTCGTATTTAGTATCTTCCTGCTGGCCATTCATAACCGCATCGTATGGCTCGGGCAGCCCGTCCTGAACAATGGCAAATGAGGTTGGTTGGTAGCCCGGCACCGCTTCTTGAACATGCTCTTGCAGGCGGACTATTTCATCTGCCACCTGAGCGGCGGACAGGCCTTGCAGATTTTTATGACCGTAGGTATGGTTACCTATTTCAAAACCCCATTCATTAAGTAGCTGGAGCTTTTTTTGCCACAGGTCGGGCTGGCCGAAGGGTTGGGCGTTGACATAAAACGTGGCTGCGTGTCCGAACCCGGGGTGTTGTTCATCGAATTGACGTAGTAGACCCACAGCGCAATTCGGGTCAACGTCGAGTTGGCCGTCTTTTTCTACCAGGCGGAATTGGCCGGAGGTGCTGTCGTCAAAAGTGATTATGGCCGGAGATTTGCCGGCCGGTACGTTCATGTTACCCGTCAGGTAATCAATTAAGGGGATCAGTATATAATCTCGGTCGTGGAGTTCCTGCAAATCCTGACGGAAGTTTTCCGGGGTTCTGGTCCAGCGGCCTTCCTGCTCGCCAATTATGTGGTATACCAGCACCGGTACCAAGCCCAGCTCATTGGCACCCACTTTCCTGGCCTCGGTTCGTATTTGTTCCGTGCTAACCTCGGCCCGGGCAGAGCCGGATTCTTCACCGGTTAAAGCTGCACCCGGTGGCTTGGCGGCAAAGGGCACTCCAGGCAGGTTACGCCAGGCTACCAAGCTGCAAGTAACGATAATCATAACAACTGCTATAATAACGTAGTCCCTTGGCGATTTGAGCATATCTGGTCCTCCAGGTTATTTGAATATGAATAATTTGTTTACTGCATAAATTTCGACATTTCACCTCATTTTCCCTCTTCTTGTGAAAGATTAGAACAGTTAAAACTGGTCAAAAAAAAGGCCACTGGTCGATGTCATACTGAAATGATACGAAGTGCAATGTTCAAATTAAGCTTGTCATCCTGAGCGCAGCGAAGGATCTCTGGTTTTAAGATTCTTCGCTACGCTCAGAATTACCATGCGTACCCGCACCACGATAAACGAATACAATCTACCTTCGTCAAGATTAAGCTTGTCATCCTGAGCGATAGCGAAGG
>JAENYQ010000035.1 GCA_016841675.1 Desulfotomaculum sp. | reverse complement strand
GATTTGTTGCAAGTTGGCCAACTTGCAACAAATCCAACTTGCAACACCTGGCACCGATTAATAAACTTGAGGTGTGTTAAATGCAGATTAAACCCGAAGAATTAAAATACGATGTCAACGGCCTGATACCGGCTATAGTACAGGACTTCGCCACCAAAGAAGTGTTGATGATGGCCTATATGAACAGGGAGTCGGTGGCCAAAACCCTGGCGACCGGGGAAACATGGTTCTGGAGCCGCAGCAGGCAAGAGTATTGGCATAAAGGTGAAACTTCCGGCAACGTGCAAAAGGTGCTGGAATTATACTTTGACTGTGACCGCGACACGCTTCTTTTACTAGTGGAGCAAAAAGGCGCGGCCTGCCACGAGGGGTATTTCACCTGCTTCCATTATGCGCTGGCGCCGGACGGAGCTGTAACCATCAAAGGTCAACAGTTGTTTGACCCGGAAAAAGTTTACGGCAAAAAGTAAACAAAAACCACCGCAAGGTGGTATTTTGTTGAAGAACGATGCAGTAATACCCTACTAGTAGACTTTAGGGATGTCATTGCTATGAATAAAAGAAGTGAAGAACCTTGTCATTAAGCCTGTCATTACTATGAATACAACAAACCTGTCATTCTGAGCGTAGCGAAGAATCTTAAGGCCCAGATCCTTCGCTACGCTCAGAATGACGTAAAGCTACGCAGAAAATAGTCCCCAATGTATAATGGAGGTTGGCATGGATTTAAGTTCTCTTAATCAAGCACAACTTGAGGCGGTCACCTATGAGGATGGCCCGATGCTAATCCTGGCCGGTGCCGGCAGTGGTAAAACCAGGGTATTGACCACCCGGATTGCCTACCTGTTAAAAGAAAAAGGTATTGACCCCTTTAATATACTGGCTATTACTTTTACCAACAAGGCGGCCCGGGAAATGCGGGAGAGAATTGCCGCTACGGTGCCCGATCATGCGCGGGATCTGTGGGTATTTACTTTTCACGCTACCTGCCTGCGCATACTAAGAAGACAGTCGGGTTTTGACGGCTACACGGCAAACTTCGTTATCTACGATTCAGCCGATCAAAAAACTGTAATTAAAGAATGCCTTAAAAAGCTGAACTTGGACGAGAAAAAATTTGCCCCGCCCGCCATCAGTGCTGCCATTTCACAGGCCAAGAACGTTCTTTACGGGCCTGCGGAACTGGAGAAAAAATCTTTCGACTATTATAATCAAAAGGTTTGCGAGGTCTACCGGCTGTACCAGGAAAAATTACACCAGAACAACGCCCTGGATTTTGACGATTTGCTGCTGCATACCGTTCGCCTGTTCCAGACAAACCCGGCAGTGCTAGCCTACTATCAGGACCGGTTCCGCTACATCATGGTCGACGAGTATCAGGACACCAACCACGCCCAGTACTTGCTAGTAAATCTGCTGGCCGGCAAACACCGCAACCTGTGCGTAGTGGGTGACCCCGACCAGGGTATCTACGGCTGGCGGGGAGCCGATATATCAAATATCATGAATTTTGAGCATGATTATCCTGAGGCGGCAGTAATCGTGCTGGAACAAAATTACCGTTCCACCCGTTCGATACTGGAATCCGCCAACGAGGTCATCAATCACAACCGGGAGCGCAAACCCAAGAACCTGTGGACCGCCGGTTCGGCAGGGGATCCGCTGGTAATATTCTCGGCCCGGGACGAGCACTCCGAGGCAAATTTTGTGGTGGAGCGGATTAGACGCTGGCATAGTGTCCGGAACAGATCATACAATGATTTTGCGGTATTATACCGCACCCACGCCCAATCCCGGGTACTAGAAGATAAATTTCTCATCGCCGGCATTCCGTACGTCATTGTAGGCGGCTTGCGTTTTTACGAACGCAAGGAAATCAAAGATTTGCTGGCCTTTTTACGGTTGTTGGTCAATCCCGGCGACCGAGTCAGCCTGCGACGGGTGATCAATGAACCGAAGCGGGGCATCGGTGAAGCGTCAATAGATAAGATTTTTTCTCGGGCCGATGAGCTGGGCATGACCCCCCTGGAACTGCTGGAAAGTCAGGCACCTGTTCCCGGGCTGGCCGGCAAGGCCGGCAAGGGTGCAATGGGTTTCGGCCGCACGCTGGGTGCACTGCGCAAGCTCGGGCCCCAATTAACCGTCACCGACCTGGTGGAAATGGTTTTACAAGATACCGGATATCGGTTGGCCTTGGAAAACGAGCGCACCATTGAGGCCACCACCAGGCTGGAAAACTTGAAAGAATTTTACTCTGTATCCATAGAATATGACACAAACCACCCCGACGGCAGTCTGGACGATTTTCTGGCCGGGCTCTCACTGCTTACTGACATGGACGAATACAGTGAAGAAACGGACCGGGTGACGCTGATGACGCTGCACAGTGCCAAGGGCTTGGAATTCCCCGTGGTCTTCCTGACTGGTATGGAAGAGGGGGTTTTCCCCCATTCCCGTTCACTCGAAGATAGACACGAACTGGAAGAGGAAAGAAGACTCTGCTATGTGGGTATTACCAGGGCCCGGCAGTTGCTGTATCTTTCACACGGCTGGCAGCGCACAATATACGGCCACACCCGGATGAACGAACCATCACGTTTTTTGAGGGAACTGCCCCAGGAATTGGTTGCAGATTCCGACACGTTGGATCAAATTTCTAGGTTGCCGAAACGAGAAAATAAATCTGCTGTAAGAAATAATAGTTATAAACCCGACGAACGGCCAAACTCGGCCACCGGCATTGAACTACAGTCCGGTGACCAGGTGGAACACCGCAAATGGGGCCGTGGTACGGTGGTAAACGTTAAAGGCCAGGGCGAAAAAGCTGAAATTAGCATTGATTTTCCGGGACTGGGGGTCAAAACCTTGCTAGCCCGTTACGCACCGCTGGTAAAGTGTTGAAAATATGAGGCAAAAATCAAGGTAAGTAAAGGTCAATTAATATTGGCAAATAGCCATGATTGTCATTCTGAGCGTAGCGAAGAATCTAAGTATTTAAGCGACTTAATAAATGCTTTATTTTACCTCGTTTCATGCAGATGACATGGACTGACTTGTTCAGTGGCCTCGCAAAAATCTAAGTGTTTTTTGTCCTTTGCCCTTAAACTTTCGACCTTGACTTTTGTTTTAGACTGAACAGTTACGCGAAAGGGGTAACCTTGAATGAGCGCCGGAATGGAAAAAGTGCGTGCCAGGTCGGAAATCCTGCGCAGGGAGATCCAAAATCATGATTACCTGTACCATGTACTGGACGCCCCTGCAATAACCGACGCCGCATATGACCGTTTAATGCTGGAACTGCAGCAACTAGAAAAGGAATACCCGGAACTGGTTACTCCCGACTCACCCACCCAGCGGATCGGGGGCAAATTACGGGAAGGTTTTGTAACCGTCAGGCATACCGTGCCCATGCTCAGCCTGTCCAACGCCTTTAGTGAACAAGATTTACGTGAATTTGACCGCCGGGTGCAGAACGCCTTGAGATGGGAGAATAAGGAAAGGGGACACACCAGAATAAGGATAGGGGACACACCTCCTGCGGAGGAATGTCCCCAACTTATGAATGTCCCCAATGAACCAAATTATGTGGTGGAACTTAAAATTGACGGCCTGGCTGTGTCGCTGCTTTACCGGGACGGCATCCTGGTACGCGGAGCCACCAGGGGTGACGGGGAATACGGCGAAGACATCACCCACAACCTTAAAACTGTGAAAAGCATTCCCCTGCGCCTGCTTGAACCGACGGTCAACCTGGAGGTGCGCGGTGAGGTTTATATGTCCAAGGAATCCTTCCTGGAACTCAACCGGGTACGAGAGGAACGGGGCGAGGCGCTGTTCGCCAACCCGCGCAACGCCGCCGCCGGCTCGTTACGCCAGCTGGATCCTTCAATCACTGCTAAACGGAACCTGTCAATATTTGTTTACAGCGCCGGCAACGTAAAACTGCCAGGTAAGCAGGCGCCTGATACCCACGTTAAAACGCTGGAGCTGTTGGACCAGTTGGGGCTTAGGGTAAATACCCATTACCAATTGTGCGAGGATATTGAAGAAGTAATCAGCTACTGCCGCCTTTGGACATATAAAAAAGCCGAGCTGCCCTATACCATTGATGGGCTGGTAATCAAAGTTAACTCTCTGGAGCAGCAGACTGCCCTGGGGGCCACTATGAAAAGTCCCCGCTGGGCCACCGCCCTCAAGTTTCCCGCCGAGGAAGCCGAAACAACAATTCGGGATATTATTGTTAGCGTGGGCCGTACCGGTGCGGTCACACCAACGGCCGTATTGGAACCGGTTACAGTGGCTGGTTCCACCATTAGCAGGGCCACGCTGCACAACGAGGATATGATCCGGGAAAAAGATGTTCGTATCGGGGACAGGGTAATTATACATAAGGCCGGGGACGTGATCCCGGAAGTAGTTAGAGTGCTGGTGGATAAAAGGAACGGGAGCGAAAAAGAGTTTATCATGCCCCCCGCCTGTCCGGTTTGCGGCGCCGAAGTGGTTCGCCAAACCGGAGAGGCGGCCTACAGGTGCACCGGCGCTGCCTGCCCGGCGCAGCTTCTGGAGGGATTAATACATTTTGCTTCCCGGGGTGCCATGGACATCGTTGGCATGGGTCCTGCCGTTGTTACCCAGCTTGTCAGCGCTGGCCTGGTGCAAGATGTAGCAGACGTTTACCGGCTTACCAGCGAGCAGTTGGTGGAACTGGAACGATTCGCAGATAAGTCGGCCGAAAACCTAATCCAGGCTATCCAAGTCAGCAAGGAAGAACCTCTGCACTCACTATTATTCGCACTCGGTATCAGACACGTGGGTGAGCGGGCCTCCCGCATTTTGGCTGAACACTTTGGCGACATACGCCGCATTATGGATGCCGGGGCAGAAGAACTGACCGTAATCCCGGAAATTGGTCCCAAAATCGCCGAAAGCGTAGTTAATTTTATGCGCCAGGAACAAAACAGGGCCCTGATCGGGCGGTTAATTGCACTGGGTCTTAATGTCGCCACAGCCCATAAAGACGAATCGGCTAATATTGACGCCCCCCTGAACGGCCAAACCTTCGTGCTCACCGGCACCCTCCCCACTCTAAAACGGGACGAGGCTAAAGAGTTAATCGAAAGCCGGGGCGGCAAGGTAGTCTCGGCGGTGAGCAAAAGCACCGGCTACGTAGTGGCAGGCGAAAGCCCCGGCAGCAAATACGAAAAAGCAGTCAAATTAGGTGTAACCATTATCGGAGAAAAAGAGTTGTTTGAGTTAACTGGGAAGTAGGCTTTGGTGCCAGGTGTTGCAAGTTGATTTTGTTGCAAATCTGTGATTTGCAACAAAATCAACTTGCAACACCTGGCACCAAGAAAAGGATGGTGTTACATGATTAGCCTTAAAGAAGTGGAACACGTTGCCCTGCTGGGCCGGCTGAAACTTACCGAGGAAGAAAAAAAGCTTTATTCCAAGCAGTTAAGCGATATCCTGGAACACGCCCGTAAATTGCAGGATCTGGACACTGCCAACGTACCGCCAACCTCACACGTACTGCCACTACAGAACGTGTTCCGCGAGGACCGGACCGGCGAACATATGACCACGGAAAAGGTGCTGGCCAATGCACCTGATCGCCAAGATGACTACTTCAAGGTGCCCAGGATACTATAGATAAAGAAGACTTGGTTCAGTTCAGGTGGGGTTTTGACCCATAGTTGGGGACATTCCTGGCCCAAAGAAATATCGAAACTTCAGCAGGGAATGTCCCCTTTCCATACATTGGGGACATTCCTCGACCCAAAAGTAAGACCCGTAAGCAGAGGTGTGTCCCCTTTCCTCTTTATCGGGGTCTTACAGGCTGTGCGAAGATAAATGGTTGGAGGGACAATTTTGGAATTATATTACCTGACCGCACATCAATTACATGACATGCTGATTAAAAAAGAGATTAGCGCCGAGGAAATCACCCGCGCAGTTTTTGGTCGCATCGAAGCGGTGGAAGATAAAATTCGTGCCTATGTCACCCTGACTCGGGAAACAGCCGAAAGGCAAGCCCGGGAAGTAGACAAGTCTATTGCCGCAGGAGAAAAGATATCCCCGTTGGCAGGCATTCCTATTGCCATCAAGGATAACATGTGCACCGCTGGGGTACGCACTACCTGTGCTTCAAAAATTCTCTATAACTTTGTGCCCCCATATAACGCTACAGTTATAGAACGGCTTAACGAAGCCCTCTCCGTTATGACCGGCAAAACTAATATGGACGAATTCGCCATGGGGTCATCAACGGAAAACTCAGCCTTTTTCACCACCTGTAACCCCTGGGATACAGACCGGGTCCCCGGCGGTTCCAGTGGCGGGTCTGCGGCAGCGGTAGCCGCTGGCGAAACTATTGTGGCCTTGGGTTCTGATACCGGCGGTTCCATCCGCCAGCCTGCATCATACTGCGGGGTAGTGGGGTTAAAGCCTACTTATGGCTCGGTGTCCCGCTTTGGACTGGTGGCCTATGCATCATCACTGGATCAGATTGGACCCATTACTCGTGACGTCACCGACTGTGCCTTGGTTTTCAACGCTATTAGTGGACACGACCCCCAAGATTCCACCTCTGCGCCATATGATCAGCCGGACTATACCAGTTACCTCACCGGTGATATTAAGGGCCTTAAAATTGGTGTACCTAAAGAGTATATGGGCGAAGGCATTGACCCGGCCGTTAGAGAGGTAATCCGGGAAACCGTCAAGGTGTTCAGCGGGTTGGGCGCCCAAGTGGAAGAGACATCACTGCCCCATAGCGAATACGCCCTGCCGGCTTACTATCTCCTAGCCACGGCCGAAGCCAGTTCCAACCTGGCGCGCTATGACGGCGTGCGCTACGGTTACCGTTATAAAGAAGCTGAGGATATAGTGGACATGTTCATGAAAACCCGCAGCGAAGGATTCGGCGCCGAGGTAAAAAGGAGAATTATGTTAGGTACATACGCACTTTCCGCCGGTTATTACGACGCTTTTTACAACCAGGCCCTTAAAGTGCGCACCCTGATTAAAGGCGATTTTGACCAGGCTTTTGAAAAATATGATCTGCTCCTTTCACCCGTTGCGCCGGGTCCGGCATTCAAGCGCGGCGAAAAAATTGCTGACCCGCTGCAAATGTATATGGTGGACATCTGCACACTTTCAATTAACTTGGCCGGTATACCGGCCATATCCTTACCAGGTGGATTTGTAAATAAACTGCCCGTGGGACTTCAGTTGATCGGCAAGCCCTTTGGCGAAGGCGATATATTGCGAGCGGCCTACGCTTTTGAGCAAAGTGGTGCCAGGTGTTGCAAGTTGAATTTGTTGCAAGTTTGAGGTAGGCTTTGGTGCCAGGTGTTGCAAGTTGCAAATCAAAGATTTGCAACTTGCAACACCTGGCACCAGGCACGTAGAAAATCCCTGGAGGTGTGCCGTTTTGGCCCAATATGAACCGGTTATCGGCCTGGAAGTACACGTTGAACTTAAGACCAACACCAAGATATTCTGTAATTCCAGCACTGCATTCGGCGCCGACCCCAACCACCATACTTGTCCGGTATGCCTGGGCCTGCCCGGAGTGCTGCCCGTGACCAATAAAAAGGTGGTAGAATTCGCCATCAAGGCCGGGTTGGCCTTGAACTGCCAAATTGCACCTTTTTCTAAATTTGACCGCAAAAATTATTACTATCCCGACCTGCCCAAAAACTACCAGGTATCGCAGTTCGACCTGCCCATTGCAGAACACGGTTTTCTTGAAATAGAGGTTGACGGCAATACCAAACGGGTGGGGATTACCAGGGTGCATATGGAAGAGGACGCCGGCAAACTGGTTCACCAGGGCACTATCTCCGACTCTTCTTTCTCCCTGGTTGATTACAACCGTACCGGAGTGCCTTTGATTGAAATCGTATCCGAACCAGACATGCGTAGCCCGGAAGAAGCCTCGGCCTACTTGGAAAAGCTTAAAGCCATTATCCAGTACACTGGCATCAGCGACTGTAAAATGCAGGAGGGCTCGCTGCGCTGTGACGCCAACGTTTCGGTGCGGCCACTGGGACAGGAAGAATTCGGCACCCGAGCAGAGCTAAAAAACATGAACTCATTTAAGGCGCTACAAAAAGCCTTGGTTTATGAGATTAAGCGCCAAATTAAAATAAACGAAGAAGGCGGTCGAGTGATCCAGGAGACCCGTTCCTGGGATGAGGCCAAGGGGGTTAGCCTGTCTCTGCGCAGCAAAGAAGAAGCCCATGATTACCGTTATTTTCCGGAACCGGATTTGGTACCCATGGTTATCTCCAAAGACTGGGTTGATGAAATCAGGACCACGCTGCCTGAATTGCCGGACGAACGCCAAGCCCGGTTCGTCGAGCAGTACGGACTGCCGGCCTACGATGCCATAGTTTTGACATCTTTAAAGGAAATGGCTGATTATTACGAACAGTGTGTTGAGCAATTTAATAACCCCAAGGCCGTCAGCAACTGGATAATGGGTGATTTTTCACGGTTGATGAACGCAGACAACATGGAAATCAATGACGTACGTATCCAGCCCGCGCAATTGGCCAAGATGCTGCAGCTGCTTGAAAAGGGGACCATCAGCGGCAAAATCGCCAAGACCATATTTGAAGATATGTTTGCCACCGGCAGGGACCCCGACATAATTGTGCAGGAAAAAGGCCTGGTACAAATCAGCGACGAAGGGGCCATTGAATCGATAGTTACAGATGTGCTGGCCAATAACCCCAAGTCGGTGGAAGATTACCGCGCCGGCAAGAACCAGGCCCTGGGTTTTCTGGTGGGCCAAGTAATGAAAGCAACCAAGGGTAAAGCCAACCCTGGGATGGTCAACAAACTGCTAAAGGAAAAGTTATAACTTAAACCACATATCGCTTAACATATAAGCAAAGAACCTCAGAAAGAGCGGATAAGACCGCTGTTCCTTCGTTATTGTTAAGGGAGTCTATCAAAAGGGGACAGGCTACTTTTTTCGGTTTTTGAAAAAAAGTAGCCTGTCCCCTTTTTAGTTTGACCGACACAACTTTTCACCATCTTTTAAATATGATAAAATGTTAATCTAAGGTATTTTAACGAGTTAACTAATCAGAAACATATGTTGATATAAATTAACAAAAACTGAAAGGAAGAGTGTTTAATGCTGGAAAGTTTTGTACCACAGACCAAAACCATCTATATCGTTGACACTACCCTGAGGGACGGCGAACAGACCGCCGGCGTGGTATTTGCCAACCGCGAAAAGGTAAGAATAGCCAAGCTTTTGGACGAGCTGGGCGTTAATCAAATTGAAGCAGGCATCCCCATTATGGGCGGCGACGAAAAGGAAGCCATTAAAAAAATCTGCCAGTGCGGACTAAAATCCAGCATCATGGGCTGGAATCGCCCGGTGATCGAAGACATTGAAGAATCAATCAATTGTGGAGTAGACGCGGTGGCCATTTCCATTTCCACTTCGGACATCCATATTAAGCACAAGTTACGGACAAGTCGTGAATGGGTTCTTGAACACATGGTTAAAGCCGTCGAATTTGCCAAAAAAGAAGGCATGTATATTTCCGTCAACGCTGAGGACGCATCTCGTAGTGATATGGATTTTCTAATTCAATTTGCCAAGGCTGCCAAAGAGGCCGGTGCCAACCGTTTACGTTACTGTGATACGGTTGGGATACTGGAACCGTTCACCACTTTTGACAACATCAAAAAAATCATGGATAGTGTTGAAATTGACATTGAAATGCATACCCACAACGACTTTGGTATGGCCACCGCCAACGCCCTGGCCGGAGTGATGGCGGGCGCCAACTACATCGGGGTTACCGTTATGGGTCTTGGTGAGCGGGCCGGCAACTCTGCACTGGAAGAAGTTGTTATGGCCCTTAAACACCTGTTCAAGATTAATCTTAACTTTAAAACCGAAATGTTCCGGGAAGTAGCCGAGTATGTATCCCAGGCCTCCGGCAGAGAATTGCCAACCTGGAAAGCCATTGTGGGTTCAAACATGTTTGCCCACGAGTCCGGTATCCACAGTGACGGAATACTTAAAAATCCCAAAACATATGAAGCTTTTCTGCCCGAAGAAGTGGGTCTGGAAAGGCAGATTGTGGTAGGTAAACACTCGGGTACAGCTGCCCTTAAATCCAAGTACGCCGAGTATGGCATTCGCCTTACCGAGCACCAGGCCGAGGCGCTGCTGCCCAAAATCCGTTCCTACACTGTTTCAATGAAGCGACCCATGTTTGACAAGGAATTAATGTATATCTACGAGGACTATTTCGGCGGCGTACACAGGGATTAAAGCGGGTTTGACAGTCATCCGGAATCTTTATTTAATTGTGAATAAGGCTCCGCCCTGACCGGCGGAGATTTCTTCTTTTAACATCTGTACCTTGAAAATATATTTTAAGGCTGTTATCCTGTAAGGGCACCCCTTGCGGGGGTCCGAGGTGCCCCTACGATACAAAATGACATACAAAAAACTAGGAGGTAAAAAAGTGACCTACGATATAACACTGATACCGGGCGACGGTATCGGCCCGGAGATTGCTCAGGCCGCGCGCAGGGTTATCGATGCCGCTTGCCCGGGCATTAACTGGGATGTAGTGGAGGCTGGCGAAGCGGTAATCGAGCGTTATGGTACTCCGTTACCCGATTATGTGCTGGACTCGGTAAAGAAAAACAGGGTGGCGTTGAAAGGACCCTTGACTACCCCGGTAGGTAAAGGGTTTCGCAGTGTCAATGTAACTTTAAGGCAAAAACTGAACCTGTATGCCAATGTGCGACCAGCCAAATCTTTACCGGGTATTGTAACTCGGTATCAAGATATTGACCTCATTGTGGTCAGAGAAAATACTGAGGACCTGTACGCGGGTATCGAGCACATGGTAGGGAAAGATGCTGCCGAAAGTATAAAAATTATTACCCGGGAAGCTTCGGAACGAATTTGCCGCTACGCCTTTGATTTGGCCCATAACCAGAATCGCCACAAGGTTACGGCAGTGCACAAGGCCAACATCATGAAACTTTCCGACGGGCTGTTCTTGGAATGCGCCCGCAAAGTAGCCAAAGATTACCCGGAAATTGAATTCGAAGACATGATTGTGGACGCCATGTGCATGAAACTGGTCCAATCACCGGAAAACTACGATGTTATGGTGTTGCCTAACCTATACGGTGATATAGTCAGCGACCTGTGTGCCGGTCTGGTAGGCGGCCTTGGCGTGGCTCCCGGGGCCAATATCGGCCTGGAGTGCTCAGTCTTTGAACCGGTCCACGGCAGTGCGCCCAAACACGCCGGTAAAAACAAGGTTAACCCGCTGGCCATCATTTTAAGTGGAGTGATGATGCTGCAACACCTTGGCGAACACAGTGCCGCAGGCCGGGTGACGCAGGCAGTCAACACCGTTCTGGCAGAGGGCAAGTCATTGACCTACGATTTGGGCGGCAGCTCCAGCACCAGCCAAATGGGTGATGCTATTATTGAAAAATTATAATTATGTAAGGGACAGGCCCCCGTGCCTGCCCTAAACAGGGTAGCCAGAGTCAGGCATTTTAAATTTAAATGTCTGACTCTTTTTTTCGCATAAAAACAAGTCTGATTATGGATAATAGTTTTAAGCAAAAACATTATCGGAGGAGATATAAATGGCCAATAATAGCAACTTTGGAACCGGAGAAAACAAGCTTAAAGCCATGCATGATGCCCGCTACCCGGGCGGTGTTGTTGTAGATCCGACCCCCATTACCGCCGGTGAAGAGATAACCGTTTTGTATGACGGGTTGCTGGATGCCAGCGGTGCCACCCAAATATACCTGCACGTTGGCTACGGCGACGCCAGGGAATGGCGCAACAGCCACGACCTGAGGATGTCTAAAACAGGCTGGGGCTGGGTAAAAACAATGCAGATACCGGACGATGATAGATATAATTTTTGTTTTCACGACGGTTACGGCAATTGGGACAATAACAACGGGATCAACTGGAGTTTTGAAATCCATAACGGCAGGCGTCATTAAGGGAGTTTCCTGATCGAGAAAGACACCACTACTATCAGTGGTGTCTTTTTTATCTGTTGGAAAGTATACAAAAAAGGGGACGGGCATTTTTTTTAAAACCGAAAAAAGCAGCCTGTCCCCTTTTTTATTTGTTATTTTGACCAAGTTTTTTAGGAGAAGTTAAAACAATGTTCATAAATTGGCCTTAACTTACATAAAATAGTAATGCTGTCAAAAAGCAATTTAAAAAGCAAGGGGACACAGCTGTAAGGGGACACACCATTAGCTGAACTGCGGTGGAATGTCCCAACTTATGAATGTTCCCAAAGGAGGACATCTATGCGCGTTGCCATGCTTTCCTGGGAATACCCACCCAAAAGTGTCGGTGGACTGGCCCAACACGTTTACGACCTCACCAGTGCAATTGCGGATCACGGGGCAGAAATACATCTTTTCACCGTGGGTGAGCCCGGTATACCTGAATACGAACGGGTTAACGGGGTGCACGTTTACCGCATTACCCCTTATAATGTATCTTCTCCTGATTTCACTACCTGGGTTTCCCAGTTTAACGTGGCCATAATGGAAAAGGCCATCCCGGTGATGAACGAACACGGGAACTGGAACGTGGTACACGCCCACGACTGGCTTGTGGCTTACGCCGCCCGGGCACTTAAACATGCTTACAAAATCCCGATGGTAGCCACAATTCATGCCACTGAATATGGCCGAAACCACGGCCTGCACAATGACAGTCAGCGCCATATCAGCGACGTGGAATGGTGGTTGGGTTATGAAGCCTGGCGGGTAATCTGCTGCAGCCATTACATGGAGGGAGAAATCAAGTTCGTTTTCCAAATTCCAGACGACAAATTAGTGGTCATTCCCAATGGTGTTGATCCCAAGAACTACGCCCAAAAGAGCGATAAGCTTTCTCGCAATGACTATGCAGCAGCTGGTGAAAAAATTGTATTTTACGTAGGACGGCTGGTACGGGAAAAAGGAGTCCAGGTGCTGTTGGACGCTGTCCCCAAAGTGCTGGCCTATATGCCCAATACCAAGTTCATCATTGCCGGCAAGGGGCCGCACCTTAATGAGCTGCAAAACCAGGCTGCCCGGATGGGTATCTCCAAACGAGTGTACTTTACCGGCTACATCGACGATTATACCCGCAACTCGCTTTTCAGTTGGTCCGACGTAGCAGTATTCCCCAGCCTGTACGAGCCCTTCGGCATCGTGGCCCTGGAAGCAATGGCCGCGCAGTCCCCGGTAGTTGTATCAGATGCCGGGGGGCTGAGTGAAATCGTAATCCACAATATCGACGGACTCAAAACGTATCCGGGCAATCCCCGTTCACTGGCGGACAATATCCTGGCCATCCTGGGTAATCCTAAATTGGGGATTCAACTGAAACAAAATGCCTACCGGAAAATAAAACAGCATTTTAACTGGCATGACATTGCCGCCAAAACCCTGGAAGTATACAAGGACGTGTACGAAGAGCACCGGGGCCAGAATTGGTATGTCCGACAGGGTGGTATTTTTGGTCGGTTCTCCAGGGTACTGGGGAAAAACGCCCCCAATTAACAAAAGGAGGCCAAAATTAAAATGAAAGCAATAATCATGGCCGGTGGAGAAGGCTCCCGCCTGAGGCCCCTAACCTGCGGCCTGCCAAAACCGTTGGTGCCAGTACTAAATAAACCGATTATGCATTACATTATCAACTTGCTGAAAAAGCATGGATTTTCTGATATTGGAGTCACCTTACAGTATATGCCCGAAGAAATCCGCAACCACTTCGGTAACGGCAGCGATTACGGCGCTAATCTTAGTTATTACGTAGAGGAAACCCCCCTGGGCACGGCGGGCAGTGTAAAGAATGCTGAACAGTTTCTGGATAGTACCTTCATCGTCATCAGTGGTGATGCGTTGACCGACTTTGATCTTTCCCGGGCCCTGGCAGGCCATAAAAAGTCAGGCGCTTTAGTCACCCTAATACTAACCAAGGTGGCTATCCCTCTGGAATATGGGGTGGTAATTACCGGGCAGGACGGTAAAATTGTGCGCTTTTTAGAAAAACCCGGCTGGGGAGAGGTCTTTAGTGACACCGTAAACACGGGTATTTATATCCTGGAACCCGAAGTGCTGAATTACATACCGCCGAATCAGAAGTTCGACTTCAGTAAGGACCTGTTCCCTTTGCTGTTAAATGAAGGCAGACCCCTTTTCGGCGCAGTGCTGGACGGTTACTGGTGCGATATAGGCGACCTGACTCAGTACTTGCAGGCCCATTTTGACTTCCTTTCCGGCGCCGTGAACCTGGATATCCCGGCGCGCCAGGTTAAACCTGGTATTTTTATGGAGCAAGATGTGTCCGTGGCAGAATACGCCGGTATCACAGGTCCGGTATATCTTGGTTCCGGTACAGTAATCGGCAAAGGAGTTAGAGTGGAACAGTTTTCGGTACTCGGCTCAGGGTGCACCGTTCAGGATGGCGCATCAATAAAACGAAGTGTACTGTGGAACAATGTTTTCACCGCCTCGGGGGCCAGTCTGCGTGGTGCAGTAATTGGCAGCCGGGTGCAGATACACCCCGGCTGCAACATTTATGAGGGGGCCGTAATCGGTAATGATTGCATTATCAGAGCAAGGTCCTCGATTAACCCGGACGTCAAACTCTGGCCGTACAAGATAGTGGAAACGGGCTCGGTGGTGCGAGAAAGCCTGGTGTGGAGTACCCGGGCCAACCGCCGCCTATTTGGCACTGACGGGATGTCGGGGATAGCCAATCTGGAGATTACCCCGGAACTGGCCGTCAGAGCGGCGGCCGCATTCGCATCGGCTCTTGGAACGGGCTGCCGAGTGCTGGTTAGCAGCGATACCGGGAACATGTCCCAAATGCTCAAAAACGCGCTGGTTTGCGGCTTGCAGTCAGCGGGAGCACATGCTTTTACCACCGCGGACGGTACTACACCACTGCACCGTTTTGCGGTACGGGCAATAAACTGCGACGGTGGTATGCATGTACGCACCTCACCCCGGCGCCCCGATACAGTGAATATACTATTTACCGGCGCTCGGGGCGGCAGTATTCCCCGCAGCCTGGAACGCAAAGTGGAAAACCTGCTGGCTCGGGAAGACTTTAGCCGCACCGATAGCACACAAATTATTGAGCCGCGGTTTGCACCTGCTATGCCCGAATCTTATCTGGACTGGCTGCTAAATAACATCAACACCGATTCGATCAGAAACGCAGGTTTAAGGGTCGCCGCGGCATACGACCCTCAAAATGCCGGGCTTCTGCTGGAGCCACTTTGCAACGAGCTTAACATTACTTTGGAACCTTTGGACAGCGAAGGGGCTGTCCAATTACCGGCCAACTGGAGCGAGCACCGCATCCTTGCTGAACAGGCGGCTGACCGGATTACCAGTCGGGGATTGGATTTTGGAGTGATTATGGATCCCGGTGCCGACCATTTTGTTATTATTGACAATCTGGGCCGAACGGTACAGGAAGATATGCTAATGGCCCTGATTGCTTTGATGATTCTGCGCAATCGCGGGGAGGCGGTGGTGGTGCCGGTTACAGCAACCCGGGCAGTGGAAAACATGGCCGCCCGTTACGGGGGCAGGGTTATCCGCACTAAAACCGCACTACAAGATTTTTACGAGAAAATGCTGGACTTGGAACATGCCACCAATAGCGCTTCACAAGGTGTAGCCCAGTCCTTGCTGCACTTTGATGCTCTGGCGGCAGTATGTAAAATTGCTGAATACCTGGCAGCGGAGAAAATGAGCCTGTCCACCCTTATTGACGAAATACCCGCTTATTTTATGACCAGTAAAGAAACATCAGTTCCATGGGAAGCCAAAGGTACTGTAATTAGAAGCATTGCCGAGGATTCAGACGGCCATGAAATGGAACTGCTGGAAGGGGTAAAGGTATATCATCCTGAAGGGTGGGCCTTGGTGCTGCCGGACCCGGATGAACCGATATGCCGTGTTTTCAGCGAAGGTAGTACCATGGAGGTGGCCGAATCACTAGCTGATTTTTATATTGATAAAATTATCAGCATTGCCGGCACTGACAAGAAAACTCAATAAAATGGAGCATTATTGACTAAAAACAAAAAGGTAGTCAGTCTGGTCTGTTTGGGTGTACTATCCACAATGAGAAGACAAAAAGGGGACAGGCTGCTTTTTTCAAAAACCGAAAAAAGCAGCCTGTCCCCTTTTTGGTGAACTTTTATTAACGATAAAAAAATTAACCTGTCTCTGAATAGACCTCTGGGTTTTGACCTTTAAAATGATTGGTATTAATATCCGGGAAAATATTATTTCGGTATTCCAAATCCCCGACAAAAGACTCATCAATACTGTTATTCTTTATTTGCTCATACAGTCGCAAAAAGTTTTGTATATGTTGTTTGGTCCTTCTGATCGCATAATCTACCATAGTGCCGGTGTGCATAATGAAAGCCCAGTCGCTGCTCTGGGCCAGAAGTAGTTCCCTGGCCGCTTGTTTCACGGCTCTTTCTTTTAACCCACCTGCATAGGCGTGTTCGCTGGCTAATTCAACCATCCGCGAGGCGGCTATGTGCAGATGCCGATAAACCCAATCGTTTTCCCGACACAACCATACCTCGTTATAGCCTTTATTGCCCCACGTGGAAGGGCAAGGCAGGACAACCTGGTTACAGGTGTATTTTTTCAAATAATCCCCCGGTGTAATTGTGTCAATGCCGGGAAAGTCGTAATGTGCCTTGCGCAGTACATTTTGCAGCCAGTAAGGGCCCTCGAACCACCAGTGTCCAAATAGTTCCGCATCATACGGGGCCACTATAATCGGTTCCCTGTCCATAAGTGAATTTAGGTATTGAAACTGATGTTCCCTGTTAAAGAGAAAATTACCGGCATGGTTTTCTGCTTTATAACGCGCGTATTCAACATTGTAGGGCTCTTTATCGTAACCCTTGCCCGTGATGCGAGAATATTTAATACCGGTATTCAACCTTATGCCGTCTGGATGAATGTAAGGGCTAATGTAGTCATAGTCAAGATCATGTCCGATATCTCTGTAATATTCCCGGTAATCAAAGTCACCCGGATAACCCTCGTTGGAACTCCATACCTGTCTGGAAGATTCCAAATCACGGCCGAATACGGCAACACCGTTGGGACAGAAAACCGGCGCAAATACACCGTACTTGGGTCTACGGGAAGCAAAAAGCACCCCGTGGGTATCGGTAAAGAAGTATTTAATGCCAAATTCTTTTAATATATCCTCTATTCCATGGGTGTACGCACATTCCGGAAGCCAGATACCAACCGGCGGCCTTCCGAAATGCTTTGTGTAAAGCTCGACGGCAACCCCCACCTGGGCTCGCACCGCACCCGGTTGAGTCATTAAAAGAGGCAGAAACCCGTGCGTAGCTGCACAGGTAATTACCTCCAACCGACCTAGATCCTGAAGTCTCCTAAGAGCATTAATCAAGTTGCACCCGTATTTTTCGGCGAATACATACCTGGCGTGATGGAACCTGTCCCGGTACATCACTGCCACAGGATGTAAAACCGTATTTGAGGTGCGCTGCACCTCTTTTTCGGCCAGTTCAATAAGCTTATCCAGATGCCGTAGATACCTTTCCTGAAGCAGCCCATCGGTCAGCATTGTGAGCAGGGTAGGGGAAACTGAGAAAGTCAATCGAAAAGGAACGCCTTCTTCCACCAGCTCGTCAAAAGCGCTAATCATCGGGATATACGATTCAGTGACGGCTTCATAAAACCAGCGTTCCTCCAAAAAATGCTCGTCTTCGGGATGCCTGACAAAAGGTAAATGGGCATGAAGCACAAAACATAAATTTCCTTTATTCAAATTCCGGTTCTTCCTTTCTACAACAATTTATTAAAATGTTTTATATTTAAGGCAAGTTACTATTATTTGCAGACCTTGTGAATTCGGGTGAGCTAATCCCCAGCGGCACCAGTCCCATACGCTGGGAAACATCTTCCATCATCAGCGGTGAACTGCCCGGATGCAATCGGGTAATGGTACGGTAAATGCCATCAATCCACATCCACTCTTCATCAACCAGATTGGAAACTTCCATACTGGGGGTATGCACAATGTTTGAACGCAATAAGGTAACGAATCTACCGTCCGGGAAAACCCTGCCCACGTCAACACATAAAGTACTGTTGGGCCTGGATACTTCTAAATGCCAGTTGTCAACGTAATCACTGATGGCATAATCAATATAGTTATTGGCATTGCTACCGTTAAATTCAACCCCCGTTACATCATAAACCCGCAATACGGGTCTGGACGAACCCCAGGCCGATTGCCCATACTGCTGACTAAATTCATCCTGCTTGGCCGCAGTAATCTCCCAGTAGGCAAAAAGCCAGTTTGGATCACGGACCATCAATACCAGTCTGTCGGCCCCGTACTGCCAGGGTATCTCCGGGTGCTGCGGTTTTGTTTTTGGGTACGGTGTTGGTGCAACCAAAAAATCGCCGGCAAGCTCATCGGCAAATTCTTCCATGTAAGACTGTTTAGGTGAACCTATTTTCTTTCTTAAGATTCCCTGAGTGAAGCCGGCCCGCTGCAAAATAACGATCAAGAGCAGCAATATCGCTGCAACCCCTAAAACCCAGGCCATAATGCTCATGCATTACCCTCCTTTAGTTGGGGATATTCCATAAGTTGGGACTAATGAAATATCCCCTTTCACTTTTATGAAATTTAAACCACTACAATCGTGCAAATAAAACTTATAAACAAACCATACAAACAAAAAAACAGCGGGATAAAGCCGTAAGGCTATCCGCAGCGTAAGTTGTCTTATAGCGGAATTTATTTTATTATTGCCAGTACCCTTTTTGATTATAAATATAAAACAGACATTTACACCGTAAAAATATTATGACTGCTGTTATTACCTTCCAAGCGGACCGGATAAATAATCCTAAATTATACCCGCATGCTTTAAGGTTGGTATATAATAATTTTAAAATAGCCATAAAAATAAAAAAACAGGAGTGTTTTTATGTATTGCCTACCAGCGGATAATAATATTCGCCAGCTGCTGCAGCAAGTTAGAACTATTGCCGTGGTGGGCCTTTCCAACAAAACTCACCGCGACAGCTACCGCGTAGCCCAGTATATGCAAGAACATGGTTATCGCATTATTCCCGTTAATCCGCGAATTGAAACCATACTTGGCGAAAAAAGCTATCCTGATTTGCTGTCTATCCCGGAGCCGGTAGATATAATTAACGTCTTTAGGCGCAGTGAATTGGTGCCCCCGGTAGTACGGGACGCGCTGCACCTTAACCCGCAAGCCATTTGGCTGCAGCTGGGTATAATAAATGAAGAAGCCGCAGACATCGCCAACAATGCTGGGGTTGCTATAATTATGGACAAGTGTATCAAGGTGGAACACGACCGGCTGCTTGGCAGCAGTGGGATAGTAACTTTATAATAAATAAAAAGTGCTGTATACTTGAGGCAATGACAAATATAATACCCCAAACAAATCAAAAAATAATACTTAAAGTGCTGGCCGGACATATCCCTACTGCTGCCCCCACACTACATTACAGCAACCCCTTTGAACTGCTGGTGGCGGTAATGCTTTCGGCACAATGTACCGACCGGCGGGTAAATATAACCACCGCGAGGTTGTTTACCCGGTACCGGATTCCCCAGGATTTTGCCACCTTGGAGCAAAAAACTCTGGCTGATGAAATTAGGGACTGTGGTCTTTACCGTAATAAAAGCCGGCACATCATCGAAACATCACGTATATTGCTGGAGAAATTCGGCGGACTGGTCCCGGATAAACTAGAAGACCTGGAATCACTGCCGGGTGTAGGTCGTAAAACCGCCAATGTTGTGCTAAGCGTAGCTTTTGGCATCCCCGCATTTCCAGTAGATACCCATATTTTCCGTGTGACCCGCCGGCTGGGCCTGTCCAACGGGAAAAACCCTTTCGAGGTGGAACAAGATTTAACCCGGCTGCTACCGGCCAACGAACTAGGGGTCTGGCATCACAGGTTGATTCACTTCGGCAGGTCGACCTGCGCCGCCCGTAAACCGGACTGCAGCAATTGCGTAGTACGTTTATACTGCCCGACAAATAATACTAATTAAGCTTATGTCTGAACGAAGTGAAGAATCTACCCCTTCGCTACGCTCTTAGATGACAACCTAAAGTCTATTTTGAGGGTAGCAGCCATATTTGTTTTATTATTGTCATTCCGAACTTTTATTATTGTCATTCCGAACTTTTATTATTGTCATTCCGAACAAAGTGAGGAATCTAGATTCTTAAGATCCTTCGCTGCGCTCTTAGATGACAAAACCAAGTCTATTTTCAGGGTAGATAGGCCCACAAGGGGGTTTGCGATCATGCATCTTGTACTGGTACAACCGGAAATCCCATCCAACACCGGTAACGTAGCTCGCACATGCGCTGTAACCGGAGCCCATCTTCATTTAGTTAAACCACTGGGTTTTTCTGTGGACGATAAACATCTTAAAAGGGCCGGACTAGATTACTGGCATCTGCTTAGCATCCATTACCACGACAACCTTTACGATGTGCTGAACGCTTACCCCGAACACCGGTTTCACTTTGCCACCACCCGGGGCAGCCGTTTTTTCACCGAGGTTAATTACGGTCCCGATGATTTCCTTGTTTTTGGGCGCGAAACAGCCGGTCTCCCAAAAGAAATTATTAATCATTTTAGCGATAACTGCATTCGCATCCCCATGTTAAACGAGGCCCGTTCGCTGAACCTTTCCAACTCGGTAGCCATCGTGCTTTACGAAGCGCTAAGACAAACCGGTTTTGCCGGGATGAAATGATAATAAAAAAACGCATAAAATAGCATCCCACAACAGGAGGATTAATATGCCGAATACGATACCGGAATTACGTTTGGCCTTGGAAAATCAAGGCTACATTTGCGAAGATGAAGTAGCAATCACCATTTTCCTTGCTCTGGCCCTAGAAAAACCATTATTGGTTGAAGGGGCACCAGGGGTTGGTAAAACAGAAATCGCCAAGGTTCTGGCCGGTATTTTTAATACCGCTTTGATTCGTCTGCAGTGTTACGAAGGGTTGGATGAAAACAAGGCGCTGTATGAGTGGAATTATCAGCGCCAGTTAATTAAAATACAAATTTCCAGGAACAGTGATCCGGGCGCCCAACTGGAACGCAACCTGTTCAGTGAGGATTACCTGCTGGAGCGCCCGCTGCTCCAGGCCATCCGAGCCGAATCCAAAGTAGTACTTTTAATTGATGAAGTAGACAAGGTCGAAGCGGAATTCGAAGCGTTTCTGTTTGAACTACTTTCCGACTTTCAGATTTCCATACCTGAACTAGGTACCATTATCGCCAGACACATACCCATGGTGGTGCTTACCAGTAACGGGGAAAGGGAGCTTTCCGACGGTCTGAAAAGGCGGTGCGTTTACTTGTATATCGATTTCCCATCGATAGCAAAAGAGTCTCGTATTTTGCAAGTTAAAGTTCCCGAGGCCGGCGAAAAAATTGTGGCCCAAATTGCCAACGCGGCCAGCTATATGCGCACCAACCTGAACCTGCGTAAAAAACCGTCTATTGCTGAAACCATTGACTGGACCAGAGCCCTTATTACGCTGGGTGAAGATTCCCTAACCGCCGGCAATATAGGCAAAACTATGAACCTGCTATTAAAAAACAGGGACGACCAGGAAATGCTAAAAAACGAACTGGGGCTAGAAAACCTAGTCCGCGTAGCAGCAGGTAAAAATTTAAAGTAAAGTACGTCTAATAACGGCAAAAGTACCAATTGTGCAAAACCCGAAATTAGGATAAAATTCCCCTTGAGAAGGGGGATTTTTATTTGACTATTGAAACCAAAGAAACAACCTTCGAATTACCAGGCCGCCAAGTTAGCCTGCTCCTAGTTAAGGATATCGAGAAGCTGATTACCGATCCGGGCGATGAGGATCAAGTACCCTGCTGGGCCGACATATGGCCGGCGGCCCGTGGAGCAGCACACTGGATTTGGGAGCATTTGAGGTTCGATGGCGACGAACTCATCGAACTTGGTGCCGGCCTTGGCTTGCCCGGCATAGTATGCGGGCTGAAAGGGGCCCGGGTGACCTTTTCCGATTTTAACCCTTTAGCCCTTGAACTGGCCGCAGCAAACGCCAAACGCAACGACCTGGACGTTTTTTCCACGTTGCAGGCTGATTGGCGCACTTACCAGCCGCCAAAGAAATACAACTGGGTATTGGGCTCGGATATATTCTATGATCCCAAATTAAACGTGCACCTACTGCAGTTAATGCCAAAACTTATTGCCCCCGGTGGCTGCGTTCTGGCCGCCCACCCGGGCCGACCCGCCACCAATGAATTTTTGCAGGCCCTAAGGACAACCCTTGACGTGGCCGAAGAGCAAGAGGCTGTAATACCGGTAATCATAGACGACCCGTATTTTCCCTATTACGAAATACGGATCCATTGCATAAAGACCAAATGAAAACCAATCCCGAAGGGATTTGGTGTTATCGGAAGAGATAACACCAAATCCCTAATTAGGAGGCACTAAATAAGCGTGGAGGTCTGGTTATGACAGCCGACAACAATCTAAGCGACCGTAACAACCGCTTTATCCACCTGCACGTGCACACCGAGTACAGCCTTTTAGACGGTGCCGCCCGCATTAAGAAGGTGGTGGAAACCGCCGCCGGCATGGGTATGCAGTCCCTGGCCATTACCGACCACGGAGTTATGTACGGTGTGGTCGATTTTTACAAAGCCTGTCTGAAGCAAAACATCAAACCAATCCTTGGCTGCGAAGTTTACGTAGCACCGCGCACCAGGCACGACCGCACCCCCAAGGTGGATGACAATCTGTACCACCTGGTACTACTGGCAGAAAACGAAACAGGTTACCGAAACCTGCTCCGTCTAGTTTCATTAGGCTTTACCGAAGGCTTCTATTACAAACCACGTGTAGACAAGGAACTCCTGGCCGCACACAGTGAGGGATTAATTGCGTTAAGCGGCTGCATTGCCGGCGAAGTGGCCACCCACGTCATTAATAGAAACATGGAGCAAGCAGCCAAAAGTGCCACTGAATATATGGATATTTTTGGGGAGCATAACTTTTACCTGGAACTGCAGGACCACGGTCTGGCAGATCAAAAGATCGCCAACCGCGGCCTGTTGGAATTGCACCGCCAAATCGGCATTCCCCTGGTGGCCACCAACGACGTCCACTACGTGCTGAAAAGCCACTCCGAGATGCAGGATGTGCTGCTTTGCATTCAAACCGGCAAAACAGTGGATGACCCGAGCCGGATGCGTTTTGATTCCAAGGAGTTTTACCTTAAAGACCAACGAGAAATGGCCCTGCTGTTTGGAGATTATAGGGATGCCCTGGAGAATACCGCCCTGATTGCAGAAAGGTGCAACGTAGAGTTACAGTTTGGCACACTGCACTTGCCTGAATACCAGGTACCCCAAGAGCACAATCCTGATTCCTACCTGCTGGAGCTATGCCTGGAGGGTATAAAATGGCGCTACGGTGAAATAAATGACACCATTGACCAAAGACTTACTTTTGAGCTTAAAGTAATCAAGCAAATGGGTTACACAACCTATTTCCTGATTGTTTGGGACTTTATTGACTTTGCCAGAAAAAATGATATCCCGGTGGGTCCCGGCCGCGGCTCGGCAGCCGGCAGCATAGTGGCCTACGCTCTGGGTATCACCAATATCGACCCGCTGAAGTATGATTTGCTCTTCGAACGATTCCTCAACCCCGAACGAGTGTCCATGCCGGATATCGATATCGATTTCTGCTATGAGAAACGCGGCCGGGTTATTGACTATGTGGCCGAAAAGTATGGCGCAGACCGGGTAGCCCAGATTGCCACCTTTGGCACCATGGCAGCCCGGGCAGCCATAAAGGACGTGGGCCGAGCGCTGGGTATACCTTACGGCGACGTGGACCGTATCGCCAAGCTGATCCCTACTGAACTGCACATTACCATTGAAAAAGCCCTTAACGATACCCCGGAGCTAAGTGCCCTGTACCGGGAAGACGACCAGGTACGGAAACTGATCGACACCGCCGTCCTGCTGGAAGGTATGCCCAGGCACGCTTCCACTCACGCCGCCGGCGTGGTAATCACCCGTCTACCGCTGACCCACTACCTGCCGCTATGTAAGGCTGCGGACGGCCCACTGACTACTCAGTTCGCCAAGGACCCGGTGGAAGAATTGGGTCTGTTGAAAATGGATTTTCTAGGCTTGCGTACACTAACGGTAATCGCCGACGCGCTACAAATGATTAATCAAAACCGCGGTGTAAACATAGATATTGACGAGATTCCACTAGACGATCATAACGCATTCGACCTTCTAATCCGCGGTGAAGGAGTAGGCGTGTTCCAGCTTGAAAGCAGCGGCATGCGGGCTATCTTGCGGGATTTGAAACCTGAAGTGTTCGAGGATATCATCGCCCTGGTGGCCCTTTACCGACCGGGACCGCTGGGCAGCGGTATGGTGGAAGACTTTATCCAAAGCAAACACGGTAAGAAAAAGGCTGAATACCTGCACCCCAAGCTGGAACCCATCCTTCGTGACACTTACGGGGTGATCTTGTACCAGGAGCAGGTGATGCGTATTGCCAGCGACCTGGCCGGTTTTACCCTGGGTGAAGCCGATATGCTGCGCCGGGCGATGGGCAAAAAAAAGCCGGAGATAATCGCCAACCTGCGGGCTCAGTTCGTAGAAGGGGCAGTTAAAAACGAAGTGGACGCCACCGTGGCCGGCCAAATATTTGACCTGATGGCGTTCTTTGCCGGGTATGGGTTCAATAAAAGCCACAGCGCCGCTTACGCCATGGTCTCCTACCAGACCGCCTTCCTGAAGGCCAACTACCCGGTGGAATATATGGCGGCATTGCTGACCTCGGTAAATGATAATACAGACAAGGTAGCTTATTATATCGAGGAAAGTCGGCGGATGAATATAGACGTGCTGCCGCCGGATGTCAATATCAGCGGGACCAATTTTACGGTGGATAATGACAAAATCAGGTTCGGCCTGGCTGTGATTAAGAACGTGGGCCAGGGCGCGGTGCAATCCATCATCGAGATTAAAAAGCAGGGCGGTCCATACCTATCCTTTGCCGATTTCTGCCAGCGATTGGAGACCAAGGTAATCAACCGGCGAGTGCTGGAGAATTTAATCAAGAGCGGCGCCCTGGATTCACTGGGCCATTTCCGGTCCCAAATGATGACGGCAGTGGAGGCAGGCTTGGGCCTGGCCCAGGCTTCACATAAGGACCGCAAAAACGGCCAACTATCACTGCTGGATTTCTGGGGTGAAGACGTCAAAAACACCGTCAACATTGAAATGCCAAACATCAGGGAATTTCCACCATCGGAAATGCTGGCCCTGGAAAAAGAAGCCCTGGGCCTGTACGTCAGTGGCCACCCGCTTAACGAGTACCGGGAGGTCATCAATCGCAGTGCCTCGCACCGCATTGCCGGTCTCGGCGAGCTGGAGGAGCGCTCCGAGGTGGTGGTAAGCGGCCTCTTGTCGGGGATTAAAAAAATCATTACCAAGAAGGGCGATAACATGGCTTTTGCCAGCCTGGAGGATCTGACCGGTGTGATCGAGTTGGTCATTTTTCCGCATACTTTCAAGGAGTGCGCCACCCTGCTGAAAGACGAGGGGGCAGTGCTGGTAAGTGGTGTCACCAGCCAAAGCGCCGATGAGGTAAAAGTGATAGTTAATGCTATGAAACCGCTGGTAAAGAGGCAGTATGGGGAATTATTTCTTAAGCTGGAGCGGGTTACTACCGGGTTGGTGGCTCAAATCCAGCAGGTGTTGAGTTCCTTTCCAGGGGAGTGTCCGGTTTACCTCTATTTTCCCGACCCTAAAAAGTTGGCCCGCACCGACCGAAGGTTCTGGGTAAACCTGGACTCGGGCGTGGTTGAAGAGCTGGCGGAACTGTTGGGCCCCGACCGGGTGAAAGTAAAGGAGCAGGTTTTACAAGACCCGGAAAAAAGCATTGGGGGCATGGCATAACTTGTCAAACCGGTGGCCTTATGATATCATGACTATGTAGCACCGTAAGCCAAGTAAATGGTAACATCACGGGGTGAAAAAATGAATACACCAAATGAAATAACCGGAGAATACGTAGTTATTAAAGCGTTGGAAAACGGGGTGACCATTATCGGGCTCACCCGGGGGCGGGACACCAAGTTCCACCATTCAGAAAAACTGGATAAAGGCGAAATAATGATTGCCCAATTCACCGAACACACATCCGCTATCAAAATCCGCGGCCGGGCCGAGGTAATGACCAAGCACGGCAGCCTAAAAACCGAGGTATAAACAAAATATCCAGAGTTTAACTCTGGATATACTTGTTTCACAGGTTCAAATACCAACCTAAAAACATACCCTTCTATAAAAAGATTCTTTTTTATTCAACTAGCCAACATCTAATAAATCAAAACCCCTAATATGAAACAACCATAGTTTCCTAAAAGTCGCAAAAATGAATTGCATATTTAATCCGCTGGAGCACAGAGTAATATTGAATATTTTAATATTAGGGAAGGGGACAATGTAATTGCTTAGAATTGCCGTTTTGACCAGCGGCGGCGACTCCCCGGGTATGAATGCCGCTATCCGTGCCGTGGTACGTAAAGCTATTTATCACGGTCTGGAAGTGATTGGTATCCAGCGGGGTTTTAGCGGCTTTATCGAGGCCGATATGGGTCCTATGAACTTGGGCTCAGTAGCCGACATCATTCACCGCGGCGGTACCGTTCTGCGCACCGCCCGTTCCGAAGAATTCATGACCGGCCAGGGACGAGCCAGAGCCTACGCCAACATTGAAAGGTTCGGCATTCAGGGGTTGGTGGTTATCGGTGGTGATGGCTCTTTTAAAGGTGCGCAAATATTTCATAATGAGTTTAACGTACCGGTGATGGGAGTGCCGGGAACCATAGATAATGATATTGCCGGGACTGATTACTCCATCGGGTTTGACACTGCGGTAAATACCGTGGTTGAAGCGATCAATAAAATCAGAGATACCGCTACTTCCCACGAGCGTACTTTTATTTTAGAGGTTATGGGCCGGGAAAGTGGCTGTATTGCTATGACCTCCGGGCTGGCCGGGGGGGCGGAATCAATTCTGATACCGGAATTACAATATAACATTGATGAGGTATGTGAAAAACTTTACCGAGGCTACAAGCGGGGAAAACTGCATAGTATCATTATTGTAGCTGAAGGGGCGGCCAGCGGAATTGATGTGAGCCGGGAAATTAAAGAAAAAACCGGACTAGATACCAAGGTAACTATCCTGGGTCATTTACAGCGGGGGGGAACACCTACCGCTTTCGACCGTATCCTGGCCAGCCGCATGGGAGCAAAAGCTGTGGACTTGCTGATGTCGGGTTACCGCCAACATCTGGTGGGCATGGTGGCAGGTGAAATAACAGCCTGCCCTTTAGAAACTGTCTTTAGTGTCAAAAAGACCATTGATATGGAAGTTTATAACCTGGCGGGTATATTATCTATTTAAGGTTCGTGTTCAGATTCGTGTTATTTCTGAATATAACGAAGTGTAATGAAGAATCTTTAAGGCAACAGCTTAAATAATTAGATTCTTTGCTGCGCTCAGAATGACAATACCTGGGAATGTCCCAGCTTATTTAATGGGGGGAATAACATTGCGGCGCACTAAGATAGTATGCACCATCGGGCCCGCCAGTGAGCAAATTGAAGTGTTGGAGAAAATGATGCTGGCCGGGATGAACGTGGCCCGGCTGAACTTTTCTCACGGCAATCACGAGGATCATTTAAGGCGTGTGCAGGCCGTGCGCAGGGCGGCCATTAAAACCGGTCATAACATTGCTATTCTTCTGGATACCAAGGGACCGGAAATTAGGTTGGGTTTCCTGGAGAAGGAGCCGATTGAATTATTGCCCGGTGCAGAAGTTCGAATCACCACTAAGGACATTAAGGGCAACGAAAAGGTGCTGCCGGTTACATATAAAGACCTACCCAGAGACGTGCAGCCCGGAGATCGAATTTTAATCTCCGATGGGCTGATCGCTCTCCTGGTTAAGCAAGTGGAAGCATCCGAGATCCTTTGTACGGTGGAAAACGGCGGCAAACTGACCAGCCAAAAAGGGGTAAATGTACCCGGGGTTCGGACTAACCTGCCATCTATGACCGACAGAGATAAAGATGATATTTTATTCGGCATTAATAATGATTTTGATTTTGTTGCGGTTTCTTTTGTACGCAAAGCCAGTGATGTACTGGCTATTAGACGGATTATTGAAAACAATAACGGTTATATGGATATAATCGCCAAGATAGAGAACCAGGAAGCCGTGGAAAATCTAGACGAAATTATCAAGGTTTCCGATGGTATTATGGTTGCCCGGGGTGACCTGGGCGTAGAGATACCACCGGAAGAAGTACCGATAATCCAGAAGGCCATCATTGAGAGATGCAACCTGGCTGGCAAACCCGTGATTACAGCCACCCAGATGCTAGAGTCGATGGTGCAAAACCCACGCCCCACTCGCGCCGAAGCCAGCGACGTGGCCAACGCTATCCTGGACGGCACCGACGCCGTTATGCTGTCGGGTGAAACGGCAGCCGGAAAATACCCGGTAGCAGCTATACAAACGATGGGCCGGATTGCAGCCCGGGCCGAAGCGGCTCTGGAGTATGACGAGCTGCTTAAGAATAAACGCCGGGCCATTTCACGCACCATCACCGATGCTATAAGCCACGCCACCGTTACCACCGCCCTGGACCTAGGGGCGGCAGCCATCATCACCTCCACTGAGTCGGGATATACGGCTAAAATGGTTAGCAAATACCGCCCCAAGGCCACAATTATTGCCGTAACACCTCATAAAAACGTACTGCGTAAAATGGTATTGGTTTGGGGAACTCAGCCGCTGCTGGTGGAGCGCACGAAGGATACTGACAGCATGATTGCAGCGGCAGTGGACGTTTCTTTAAAGTCCCAATTAATTAAGGGCGGAGATTTAATTATTATCACGGCCGGGGTTCCTGTGGGCGTGCATGGGACCACCAACTTGATTAAAGTGCAAACCGTGGGTGACATCATGGCCAATGGTACCGGCATTGGCAGCCGGGCTGTGACAGGCAGGGCATGTGTGGCGGCAAACGCCCGCCAGGCTGTGGAGAGAATCTCCCGGGGCGATATTTTAGTCACCAATGATACTGATCGAGACTTTATCCCGGCTATTGAAAAGGCCGGGGCCATCATTACCGAAGTAGGCGGCTTGACTTCCCATGCCGCCATAGTAGGCCTGGAGTTTAGCATCCCGGTAGTGGTGGGAGTGTCCGGGGCCACCAACATTATCCCCGATGGTGAAACGATTACCGTGGACGGGCAACGAGGCTTAGTCTACCGCGGTGCCGCCAGAGTACTGTAAGAACTCAGTAGTCAGGAGTCAGTGGATGTGTCAGGGGGACGGTTCCTTTGACACACTTTTATGGAATATTATTCTAAATTCTGACTACTGAATTCTGACTCCTGGATAATATCGTCTTCCTGCAGGGTATGCTATCTGCTGGGAGGCGATTGGTGCGTGCAGGATTTTCTGGTTGGTTACCTGAATACCTTGGGACTGGGAGGACTGTTGGGCGGTCTGTTTATCGAGGCAATGGGCCTGCCGTTTCCGGGCGGAGTAATGATTATGTTTGCGGGCTTTTTGATTAATCAAGCTCAATTAAACTTTTATACAGTATTCCTGCTGGCCATGCTAGGTTTCAATCTGGGTGCCACGGTTGCTTTTTTTATTGGCCGCAGGGTGGGTGAGCCACTGTTTGATAAGTATGGCAGGTACTTGCGGGTTAAAAAATACAACCTTGACCACGCCCGCCAGTGCATGAAACGTTCAGCACCAATGTTTATTATCGCCGGACGGTTCGTACCCATGTTGAGCAACCTGACACCCTATTTGGCCGGCGCCAGTGGACTCAAGTGGGGTCAATTCCTATTTTACAATTTTATTTTTACCGTAATATGGATTTCGATAAACATCTCCGTGGGCATGTTATTCGGTCACCAATGGCCCCAAATCGCCGGTTACATGAACAACAAACTGCCCTTGGTTGCCCTGACCCTGGTGGCAGTTTACCTGACTGCAAAATTTTTAATTAAACATTTTTACGTATTGAGGAGTGAGAAAGTATGAGCCAACAGGGCCAATCGCCCCAAAATACAATCCTGGTTTGCCTTGGCGACAGCATCACCTACGGTTTCCCTAACGGCCCGCAATCATCCTGGGTAAATGGGTTAGCCGGCCAAATTGCCGCTAGGCCGCTAAACCGGGGTATAAACGGCAATACCACGTCAGACATGCTGCACCGCCTGCCCGGGGAATTAAAGAACCCCGGTGTGTCCCATGTACATATTCTGGGCGGCATCAACGACGCCTGGGTGGAAAACGATCCTGAATATTCAAGATACTGTATTGAGCAAATGGTGCATCTGTGTAATAAAATGAGTGTCACCCCCATACTGGGCATCACTACTCCGGTATGTACAATAGCGGCCGGTAACAGTTTTTTCCCTTTCGGTTTGGATGGAATAATCAACTGGCTGGACCGACACCGGGTTTGGCTGCGGGAATACGCTGCAACACAATCCATCCCGACGATTGACTATTTTACACCTCTATGCCAGGCGGACACCAAAACCGGGGATCCACTTTATTTCATTGACGAGGCACACCTGAGCAGCGAAGGAAACAGAAAAATAGCAATGGTGGCCATTGAGGCACTGGCAAATATTTTGTGAGAAGTCGAGAAAACGGGGTCAGGCTCTTAACTTATTAACTTATTTGAAGTTCAAAATAAGTTAATAAGTTAAGAGCCTGACCCCGTTCCCTTACATGGGTGCCAGTTTAATGTTACCTGCGGCGGCTAGTTTATCATTCTTGATTACCAACGCACCTGTTACCGACTTGATTCCCATGGCAAAATCTAACGCTGGCTGCAAATCTGACTCGTCATGTACTAGATTGCCCGCTGCCGTGGCCACCGCATCCGCCAGCGCCGCTGACGGGGCCAGTACCACCATCGCATCAGCACAGCCCAAACTGAGGGAATGGCCTACGGTACCGGATGAGGTGCAAATGCCCAGGGGAGTACGGTGCGGTTCAATCTCCAGGGCCAGACGGTTGGTGAAAGGAGAAGGACCGGCAAAGATGCCAATCCGGCGCACCCGTTCAGTACGGATGAAGATATCGCCGCCGTTTTCCACGATCACTTCCCGGGTACGTCGGGCCAGGTATTCACCGACATGCTGGGCAATAGCGCCGGCCACCGCCGCCATGGGCCCGGTATCGGCAGACTTGCCAGCCATCGCCATACTTAACACGATGGCCGGCGCACCGGGTTGGACCGGATGCGGCTTCAGAGCGCGCATAAACTTTTCATCATTTGAGATATACTGTTCCAACTGTGACCGTACCGCAATAACCGCCTGCCTGGTACCGTCGAACAGCTCCTGGTTCAACCTGGCGCGTGGGATGCCAATATCCAAATCGGTTTCCTTAACCAGCAGCTGAAAAAAAACCAGATCATCTTGCCGGTGCAGCAAGCGGTAGGCACGATTTACATATTCGTTCAAAAACGAACCTCCATGGCCCGCATGGGACACGCTTTTAGGCACAGGTGACAAACCACACAACGGTCGCTGTCAAAGCGCACCGTCATGTCCGGCCGTTCGATGTATAGCGCCCCTGTGGGGCAGATAGCCGTGCATGAACCGCAGCTTACGCATTTATCTTCGTTCTGAATAATTTCTTCGGTCAGGGACTGCACGCCTACACCGACGCTTTTTAGGTACTCTATACCCGCTTCGGTTTTCTCCCCGCTGATATCCATCACCATGGTGCCTTCCTTCTGGGGATTTACATTAGCCTTTAGTATATTAATAACCAGATCATAGTCTTTTACCAGCTTGTAAATCATGGGTTGATCCGCTTTATCGGCGCTAAACCGCAGCACTACCTTTTTGGGGGCCATATTTCCACACTCCTTTTAATCAATTAACCCTACAGCACATGGGCACTAATTCCTGCATTAGCATTGGGCAGCAGTTCTACCGGCTCACCCAGCAGGAACTCACCTTTTTGGATCCAGGTTTTTAAAAGACCTGCAATTTCCTTGGCCCGCGGGTAACTTGACATCGGTGCCGTGGTCACTTCCCGGCCGTTAATTTTGATGGTACCGCTTTTTAACTCAGCATAGCTTACATGGCCAAGATTATCAGGCTCACGCTCTGGAAATGCCTGGCTGTAGTCTACAATAGGAGCAAACAATTCATCGTCACCGGCAGCAGCAAAACGGCAGACATCCTCGTTAAGGATGGGGATAGGGATACCCAGACCAACCGACAGACTGGCCCCATAACCCAGCATGCTGGCACCGGCTAGCCAGCGGGGGCTCATTTTTTTCAGATCACCGATGACCGACAAAGTAGCTCCGGACGGGCTGATATCTTGGCCACCTTCATCCTTCATAAAGGAGGGGAAGTGCTGGGTGCCGTTCCAGGCCACATAACCCACACCACCACCAAGGAATATGCGGGTGCCAATACCGATGGTCTTAAACCACGGATCCTTAAGCAACGGACTTAGCTGTCCCGACGTAGAATAATGGGCATTTTGCATATTGCTTTTAAGTACTCCCATGTAGGTATAGATGGTTTTGGAGCTTGGGTTAACAGCACAGCTATAATTCTGATACGCGTTACGTGGATTAAATAGGATCGCCTCGTTAATATCGTCCAGAGCAATTTGGGTTTCAAATTCCCGGCGCGGGTAGCAGTCGGTGCCGTAACCGGTGGTTCGCAAATTTATTTTCTTGCCAGCCACTAGATCCTGGATTACGTGCCCGCCGCCGTACCGGAACTCGCCCGGATGGTCGCTGTTTAGCGGATCATCTTCCCTGACCTCGGTGGCCCCAATGAAAGCGTCCACGGCTGCGATACCTGTATACGCAGGCACTCCGTTCAACCATACTTTATGCATCTTGATTCTGGGCTTGGAATGTCCCAAACTTAAAAAAGCGCCGGAAGAGCACATGGGTCCAAATGTTCCGGTGGTCACCACGTCAACCTCTGACGTGGCATAGCTCACGCCTTTTTTCCTGACCATAGTTACCAGTTCCTCAGCTGTAATTACCACCGCTTTACCCTGCTTGATGCGCTCATTAATTTCCCGGAATGTTCTTTCCGTTGCCATACCGCACCTCCATTGGTTTTGTGCTCTGCTCCGACATAATAAAACCCCTTCCGGGTACAAAAGAGGTTTTAGATACATCACCTCTTATCTGCCAGAAGTTTAAACTCCTGCAGGAATTAGCACCATACCTCGCCTAAGGCGGGGCGGTTGCCGGGCTTCACAGGGCCAGTCCCTCCACCACTCCGGATAAGAGCACTTTTTAATTGTTTACTTACATTACACTTTTATAGTTTATCAATTGTCTGGTCTGTTTGTCAACAGCATACCAGTTAGCTTATTTCACTAATGAATGTGACCAACTCTCAATCTAAGGTGTGAGATGCATCATAGTTAGCCGGCTTATTATTCAGTAAGCTATAAGTAACCAGAAAGGGCAACAACAATTTTGCAAAACAAAAAGACTGCGGTAAAAGTCAAGTAAATTGTTGAAAAAAAGCGCGACTTTTTATGA
>JAENYQ010000034.1 GCA_016841675.1 Desulfotomaculum sp. | reverse complement strand
TTCGTTTATCGTGGTGCGGGCGCGCGTGAAAAATTGCTATGAATAAAAGAAGTGACGAACCTTGCCATTAAGCCTGTCATTGCTATGAATATCAAGAAGGATCCTGTCATTCTGAGCGCAGCGAAGAATCTTAAAGCCAGATCCTTCGCTGCGCTCAGGATGACAAGCTTAATAAAGAGTATTACCTAATCAGCCAAAAGAGGGTAAAACTTGTACTGGTTAACTTTTGTAACCGGGCAACGGCTGTAAAAGCATCCTTTAATATTTCTCGCTCTTGCCTGGTTAAATGGGACGGGTTAATGTAGTTATCTGCTTTTTCACCCCGGTTAACTTTCTTCAGGTTCTCACGGATCCGAAACATCAACAGTGTTTCGTAAGCCGTTTCGATGAAGTCGGCTTCGTCAGACTTTAAACCACCCTTTTTTCTAAGCTCGGATAGCCTTTTAAAAGTATTGGTTTCGGTAATCCCGTTTTTCAGAGCAAATATCCTGGTGCAGTTTACCATGTGAACGCAAGCCAAGTTTTTAAGATTAATCTGATCCTTATGCGGCCCCGATTTTTCAGTGGCAAAACCGCCCCAAATAGTTTTGGGCACTTTGGTGCTGAGATCATCCTGGGTTAAATAATGCGATATGGCCGGCGATTGGCCGTAAAAAGTAATTACTTTTTTCCACAGCGTATCGGCCAGTTTTTTCTCCCCGTATACCGGTTTAAAATCCATCATGATAGTGATCTGCCGCAGAGCATTGGGGTCGCCGCCTACTGATTCAACCCAATGTTCAACCACTTGCTCCCATTCCCCCAATGATTTACACCACTGAGGATTGGAAGCCATAACATTACCCGGACACTTGACAAATCCGCAGCGGTCCAGACCCTCGTTAATCAGTAGAGCTAGTTTAAGAAAATACTCCCGGATACTGTCCGCACTTTCGGTTGCATGATCCTTAAAGATGATAAAGTTGTCCTGGTCGGTTCGGATCGTCTGTTCCTCCCGACCTGCACTGCCCGTGTTCACCCAACAGTATTCCACCGGCGCAACTGGGTACCCCCGGTTAACCATGTCCAATTCACAGAGCTGGACCACCTTACGGGTCAGCCGTTCGTGAAACTCATTAAGGATCATGAGTATTTCCGGCACCGGCGCCCTCTCGGCCACTAGCGCATTTAATAAGGTGTCGATTTCAGTACCGATCCTGGCCAGCCCGTCAATATCCGGTTGGGATTCGATGTCATGGATTAGCTTAAGATTGCCGGCAGCCCTGGTCTTAATCAAATCGGCCAGGGTAACCATTCCCACCAGCCTACCGCGGCTGGTTACAACCAAGTGCTTAACCTGGTTCCTTGATGCAGCCATTAGGGCATCGACATAAAAAGAATCAGCTGCAATACTGACCACATTTCGACTCATGATTTGTCCGGCGGTTATGGCCAGGTAATCAGTGACAGACCGCGCTAGCACCCGATGCACCAGGTTGGCCATTGTAATCAGCCCTACCGGGTTACTATCACCACTGGTTACCACCACGGCACTGATATTGTTCTGTTCCATTATTCTAGCTACATCAGTAATCAAGTGATCAGTCGTGCAGGTAATTACCGGGGATGACATTATAGCACTGATCCGCTTGCGAAAAAGCGGCGTCTCTAATTGTGCTGATGAATCAAATATTTGCTCATGAATTATACTGTCATACAGTGAACGCATGCGCACCACCAGCAATTCGGTGAGATAGCTCGCAAAATCGCTGTGTTTGCCAATTAAATGTTCGATTACTTCACCTGGAATCAGGATACAGGTTAACTCTTCCTTAACCCTGACCGACGCCGGATACTGCTCGTCGATCAAACCCGTTTCACCAAAAAATTCTTCTACGCCCCTGTACCCGATGACCGCTTCATCGCCCTTGTCGTTGACAGCAACAATCTCCGCCGAACCCCTGACAATTAGAAATAACGTGTTTAAGCTGTCTTGGGACTGTCTAATTACGTAGATGCCCGGGGAAAAGGTTTTTAAATTCAGTTTTAATTCCAATGTATCTAGCACATCAGATGGTAAATAATTGAACGGAGGAATGCTTTCCAAGACCTCTCTGATATTTTTTGGCATGGTGACACCTCCCAAACATTATTTTCCACCAGAATATCCTTTTTAAAAGATATTCGCAACAAAATGTTTAGGGATTAAATCCGCCACATTTAACTACCCTTGATATAATTGCCAGCAAAGATTGGGACTGTATCATATAAATTAAGCCTGGAACACCAGCGCAGATCGCTTTTCAAGCCTAATCCCAACAGTTTTTTGCCGTGGTTTGCCTCCATTAAACCAGCCAGCGGGTCTTGTTGATAATAACGGGCCAAACACAGTGCCGTCAGTGCCTGGTCATCCATTGCCGGTACGGAGTTAGCTGTGGCGACAATTTCCATCAACACAAAACCGGCACCCAATATATCTTCCAGTGCATATAATCCGTCTGAGCCGGCGCAAATCAGTGCAATATCCCGTCCTTCACTTATGGCCGTTCGAGCAACGGCCCGGGCGTTGATAATTGACCCGATCAATACCTTCTCAGCGGTAGAGGCCTTGCGAATGGCGGCGGTTCCATTGGATGTGGTCAGCACCAAGATATCTGCTCCGGCAACCGGACCAGTGGAAAATTCAAGCGGTGAATTGCCCATCGGAAAACCTGGAATTTTCTGTCCACCCCGCTCACCGGCCAGGCAAAATCCCCGTTCCCGGGCTATCTGCACGGCTTCTTCAACGTTAACAACTGGATAAACCATCCGGTAACCGGACGACAGTGCTGTCACAATGGTGCTGGAGGCCCTTAAAACATCAAAAACAACGGCGGTGGCACCGCTCATCGCCTCGGTACCGGCCGCTGATGCCACGGGAATAAGATTTATGTTCATTACATTATTCATCCTCCCGATAAAGAAAAGTAAATAAACTGCAATTATTAATTGGCAGAGCTTTTTCAGTATAAGATAACAACCCGGTGAAATATTAACGATTAACAATATATTTATATTGCCGAGGCGGGGTGTCCTTCATGAAAAGAATGAATTGTTTCATTGAAGATTGCCGATTTAATAGTAATATGAAATGCAACGCTTTAAAAATCACTGCCAAACTTGGAGGTGGTCGCGCAAGAAACGCCGGGCGGGTATTTTGTGATCATTTCCGACCTGTACCCTAATGGTGAAACAAATTGCCAGCCAGTCCATCCGGCCTTAGTAATGCAGGCCGGATTTCTTTCTTAAGCGAATGCGTAGGATAGGAATACCGTGCGAAAATATCATCATGGGGCGGGAAATTAATTAGTGTATAGCACCTTGAAAGGCTGACCAGTGGGGGGCGGGAAAGGGTACACGCAACTCCTTTTTATAGAAAGAGGACACACCTCCTAATAAGGATTGGGGACACACATCCTGCGGAGGAATGTCCCCAATTTGTGAATGTCCCCAACTTATGAATGTACACAATTTGTGAATGTACACAATTTGTGAATGTACTTAATTAAGTATCTGCTCGCCAGCTAACAAATGATGGAGAAAAAGCCTGGCTAGGTACAATCTCAAAACTTGTTGAGCACCAGCCCGGTTATTAGTTTTGGGTAAAAGAAAGTGGATTTTTGGGGCATCTTTTCCCCGTTTTCGGCTACCGTCGTTACTTCGGCTATGCCGGTGGGGTTCATCAGGAATGATGCCTTGCACCTGCCCTGTTCCACCGCCTGGATAGCCTCCCCAGCATCCCTGGTGTACTGAACAGCCTCGCCGCCGGCCAGGGCTTCCCGGCCTATGCCCATAACATTATCAAGAACTAACTTCTGCAGCACCGAAACGTCCAACCGACACCAGGCCGGTGAACATTCAGCCGGCATTTTTTGTTTTATTATTTTTTCGTCCTTCAACTGCAACACATAAAAGTTGCCGGCCCCGGTATAAAGGCCGAAAACCCAACCGTTCTTGTTCCCGCCGGCTCTGTCCAAACCGGCCTTCTCAGCCATATACGCCTGCATCCTATTTATATTACGATCTGTTACCCTCTCCACCAGGAAGTCTTGCTGCAGTGCTCCCGGCAGCTTCTCAGGTTCCACCTTTGAAGATACAATTAGCCGATGCGTGGGCAACACAATTAGTCCTGGATCATAAAGGTTTATCAAAGTCATCATAATATTGCCGGCGGCGGCATTTTCCCGAGCATAATTGAGCGCCGTTTCATAACGGTGGTGGCCATCGGCGATAAAGATGCGCCGTGGTTCCATAAGTTCCCGCACCTGCCGCAGTACATCCGGTTCCTTTACCACCCAAAGGCGGTGACCCTGTCCCCATTCATCAACAAATTTAATTTCGGGGTCCCTGGCGCCGGTTACTTGGTCTAGCAAGCGGTCAATGGTTCTTTCCTGGTCACTGTATAACCCGAAAATTGGGCTAAAATTAGCTCCGCAGGCCCGCATCAAAGCCAAACGGTCGGCCTTGTGTCCCGGCATGGTCTCCTCGTGGGGGAGCACCACGCCATTTTCATACGGTTCCAGCCTTACACCGCAAATAATCCCGGTGCGCTCCAGTTCCTGCTCGGATATGGTAAACCGCTGGCGGTACAGGTAAATAGCCGGTTCTTCCTCCTGACAAAGGACGCTTTCATTTTGCCAGCGGCTGAAATAATCGGCTGCGCGGGAGTAACGGTTTTCTTTTTCGTTATCTGTCGAGTTTTGTTTACCGTATTCCAGTCTGATAATATTGAAGGGGCTGCGGTTATAATACCCTTCTTGTGCCTCCCGGTCTATAACATCGTATGGTGGTGTTACCAGATTTCTAATGTCCCCGGCCTTTCTTTCATCGTAGCGCAAGCCGCAAATGGGTATAATCCCGGCCATTTATTTTTCCTCCTGCATTATGTATCGTTTTTTTCACCTTCATATTTTACCACAGCAGCCATTTAAAAAACAGGCTGGCCGCTAATTGGTATATTTGCCCCTGCTACCAAGTATAAATTTATTTTGAAGGGGGCGATAGCATGAACAATACAAGGTGGTTGATTTTAAATCAAAAAAACATTTTAATTGCGGCCGTCATTTTGGTGCTGTTATTTGTGGCGCTCCGAGCTACCGAATCTTTTCGCACCCGGTCTGTGCAGAACCCAGAGCAGGTGTTCCACGCGGCCCTAGTTAACACGCTAAGCAGTCAATCCTTTTGTTTTAGTGTGCAAGTTAAAATGAGCGACCGGGTGATTTCAGCCATTGAGGGCAAAAAAGCGGCACCCGACGGGGTCCATATCGTTGGCACCATGCAAAATACACCGGTAGAGTTCATTTACGCACAAGGGCAGGCGTATATCAAAGGTTACTGGTCTGACAGTTGGTCTGTATTACCGGAAAACAGTTTGGTGGACTCGGAATTATTTATCACCGAGTTAAACCCTCTGGGTAGTTTCGTATTTAGAGACATTCCCGAAATTAAATCTTTAAACGCTGAAAAAATTAAAGGGGAAAAAATGTACGTACTGGAACTGCGACCGATAGTGGAAAATCCTTTAATGGAGTTAAACTACGACGACTTTGTTTACCGCGTGTGGGTGGAACCTAATAATGAGATTATTAGAAAAGCACACATAACGGCGGCAGGCAAAAACAGCGGTAGGGACAGGTTGGATATTGTGATTGAACTGTGGGATTACAATAAAAATATCAATATTCTTCCACCTGACATCTACTAACAAATTATCAATCGTCTCTCAATTTAAGTGCAACTATCTCATGAGTTTCTTAGGGTTGCTGGAGGAAGAGCCTAGTGTGGTCTAACGCGGCGGTTTTGTGGTGCAGCACAAAAAGATACCCCGCAATTGTGCGGGGTTTAATGTTTAATATTGCGTATTTCAGATTTGCTTAACTTAGGAATCAAGTCAATCTTAAATGAACTCCCGGCTTCAAACATTACTATAAATATACTTCCGATTGTTTTTGATATTTCTTCCGTAGACTTCTTCATTAATGCCACCTCCTAATAAAATTATAGGGCATTATTAAACATGTTTCATTATAGAGTTGTTGGGGCTGTTGCCATAGAGCAACTGTTGGGCATAATGTAGCCAAGTGATGCAAAATGACTAAACTATACAATTCTCTAGCAATATTATAGATGTAAAGAAGCTAATCCAAAAAGCAAAACGCCCCTCAATGGGGCGCTTGTAACGTTACCTTTTAGTATTTTCCGCCAATTCCGCCAATACCCATACCAAAAACCAACAGAATCAGAATCAAAAATAGAATAAAGCTGCCGTCAAAACCGCCACCGCCGTAACCCATTACACATGCCTCCTTAGCTAAGGTATTTATGGTGCCGGAATATACTATGAATTTAAGGAGGTAATTGTTACCATGGCGGGCGAAGTATTACATTGGTGATGATATGTGGCCAGTCATAAATCAGTGCCGATTGTTATAGATTTTAAAGAAAGTGTCCACCAACCGTCACCTAAAATCGGTTGGCAACCTGGTTTAAACAAAAACAAAGAGTCGCAAACGCTTGCGACTCTTTGTTTTCTTCTGGCAGGGGAGACAGGGCTCGAACCTGCAACCTACGGTTTTGGAGTGCGCTAAAAGTGCATTGGTGAACATTTGCAAAAGTCTGCAAGCCTTGATATACCTATGTTTTTATTGCTTTACCATTCGTGCCGGGTGGTGAATATGTGTCGCTATTTTTGAAAACTGTCGCCTGGGTTGTCGCCATAAAAAACCGTTTGCCATAATTATTTAACCAGCCTTAGTTGTACTTTTTCTTCTTTAACTATTTCCTCTTTGACTTCCTCCAACTTGGGGGCATATAACCCGGCCATCTTGGATGCTGCTTCCTCGTCCCGCTTTTTGAAGCTATGGGCATATATACTTAATGTTGTGTTTGAATTTGAGTGCCCGAGCCTTTTAGCTACCGTTACAACGTCCTGACCGGCTGCAATAAGGTAACTGGCACTTGTATGTCTCAGGCCATGAAAAGGAAGTGGGGGCAGCCCTTTTTTCTTTAGGAAGGCGTTGAGCCATTTAGTGGGGGTATATGTATGCATCGGGCCACCGGTTTCAGTTGTGAATAGTCTATTACTTCCTTGCCACTTATTGGCTAATTCATTCTCTTTGTCGGTTTGTTCCTTTTCTAGTTGCGCCATTAAGTTTATTACAGCCGGCGGGAGTGAAATAATGCGTTTGCTAGTTTCATTCTTTGGGTCTTTCGTGAAAACACCCTTGCCAGGCAGATATTGACTTGTCCGGCTGATCGTAATTGCATGATTTTTATAATCCACATCGGGCCACTCTAAGCCTAATATTTCCCCCAGGCGAAGCCCGCCAGCTAAAGCAATATGTACGCAGGTTTTAAACTTTAGCTCTGCATCTTCCAGGGCTTCAATAAGTGCAGATATTTGTTCTTCGGTGTAAATGGTTAATTCCTTCTTTTTGGCCTTCGGAGCATCAACCCGGGCGCATGGGTTTTCCTTGATAAGCCCTTTCTTGAAGGCCGTTTGGAGTATGGCACTGATAAGCCGGTGATGGTGTTTAATAGTTTGTTCCGATAGGTTATAGGTGGTTACTTTTTTAGTTCCGTCTTTTTTTGTTACTTCTCTTTTTTGGGGTTCACGCATTTCATTGTAAAAGTTTTCAATCAGTATCGGGTTAAGTTTTTCCAGTTTGATATTACCTAAACTTGGGATAATCCGGCTTTCAAGCATTTCACAATAGCGGAAGTATGTCTTAGGGGCCAGTTTCCTTTCAGCGTCCTTTTTCCATTTCTCCACATAGTCAGCGAGGGTGAAACGTGTCGGTTCAATATATTCGCCCTTTACCACTTCGGCCTCTAGTACGTTGGCTTTTTTCAATGCCGCGGCTTCTGATTTTGCTTCTATGGTTTTATAAATTCGCTTGCGGTTCCCCGCTCCATCAATCCCCGCTGATATTGTGACCTTGTATTTGTTCCCGCCCAGGTGCTTTACGCTTGCCATTGTAGCCCCTCCTTTATCCATTCCCTGAAGCTCTTTATCGTATCTGCAAGCCACTGGCTGAATTCTTCTAGGGTTATCTCCCCCTTTTCTACTTCCTCAAGCTTCGCCTTGGCCGCAGCTCTCCAAAAATCTAGTTCATCCTTGTTAACTCTATACTTGCCCCCTTTTTTCAGCCTGTTGTGGAGTGTTCTATAGGCTTTGGAATACACTTTTTTTGCCGGATTATCAAGGAATGCTTTTTTAGGTCCAATCATCTGACATGTCCGGGGTGTTCCGTTAGAATCAACAAAAACCGTTCTATCACAGTATTCTTTTTTCCCGCTGTTCAAAAAGTATCTGTTACAGTTCTTGCATTTTTTAATCATAGTTCCATTGGCAAGCATTTCTTTAATTTCAATTAGACAAAGAGATGCAATATCTTCACTACCATAAACCTCTACAAAAACCGGGTTATCATTTAAAATTAGTTTAGCTAAATCGCCTTCAGATAACGAATTTTCACTGTAGAAAACTTTTTTTTGCAAATCCTTACTTAACTCCGTATAATACTTAATTGTAACTCTATTATTGTAATCACGTGTTTCAAAATTGCTTCCATTCCATGTTTCAATCATTATGTAATGCCGCTGTTTTGATGTTAACCCCCTCGACCAGTCCGGGCCATTATAGTCAAGGCATGTATACGCAACATGCTTTATTTCATCCTGTGCCGATATAATCTTGTCTTTTACTTCTTCGTGTATCTCGTGAAGAATTCGAGTATATTCGTCCTCCTTAAAATCCCTTTCGGTGCCAACCACATTTTTAGCATTTTCAGAGTACGCAATAAACCCACTCAAACCCCATATTGTGATAAATCCCTGAAAAGAAACGAAATTATTAAAATCTGTTTCTATAAAGTCAAGTGTCATTGTACCCAAGGGCAAATACTTTAGGTGATCTGTGCCCAAATATTCATCCCCTGAATTATCCTTTTCGAATACATCCACTGTTACTGAGATTTTTTGCTTATCAAAAAAACAAATGTCCAACCCTGGGTACCTCCTGTACAGGATTTTAATTTCAAATAAAATGGAGTATGCATTATCTATTTTAATATACTCCATACTGTTGCGTAATGTCAATAGTTGGCTTAAAATTTGATTGAAGATGTGAGGTTTTAAAAATAGGCACTGGCGGGTTTAAATCTCACGCAGACAAGTTAAAAGAAAGGAGCGCGAAAAATGGTAACTGCCATGAAGTTAATTCGGATGTCTCAGAGAATGCCGCAGGATAAAGTAGCTAAACTGACGGGTATATCAAGAAGTTATTATAGCATGATCGAATCCGGGCGGTATTTGCTTCTTCCCGAAGATCCGATAAGGAAGCGCCTGGAAAAGGTGTTTAAGAAACCGGCAGACGAGCTTTTAAAGCCGGTGGTCGTGGAAAAAGTCATATAAGGACCGAATCGAAGGTATATGGAGTTGCAGGCGCGATAAGTCCTGTACTGGGCGATGAGATGAGCTCAGATAGAAGTCGCACGGATTATTTTGCGGGTAATCTAAGGATGGCAAATTGAATATGCTCCTCAGAGAAATCCTACGTTAGCGAAAACTATTTCAGGTAAACGGAGGATGTTTATGGCTAGAAACAGGAAAGTAAGCGAAATAAACCGCATAAAAAGTATGCTTAAGGCCGAAGGGCAAGAGGTAACCGCGAAAGCAATCAATGATTGGAAAGGCATTGGCCCAAGGTGCGACATTATCGGCGGGGATGGGAAACCGTTGAAGGATTTAACACCTTTCAATGCCAGTAGGAATATACAAGATAGGGTTTATAAATAAGCGGCCATTGGTCGTTTTTTTGTTGGAAGGAGTGTATTAAATGGTTAGGACTCTTTTAACAGATCGGGAGTTGCATGAACGTTATCCTCAACTAAGTATTTGGTCAATTAATGAGATGCGGCGTCGGAATCAGATTCCACACTTAAAACTGCCAGGCATTAGAAAATTTCTCTATGACCTGGAAGCGGTTGAAAAATGGTTAGGTGGACTTTATGTGGTATAACGGTGTGATAGACCGTAGAACCAGCGGAAAAAACCTTAGTAATTAGCGGCTTTAAACAACGCTCTTTATAGTTTGGCGACAAATTAAGCGACAGCAACATAATTTTTCGTTAAAAAAAGTGCTTGAAACGATAACGGCCAATGGTCGTTTTTTTGTTGCCCAGCAACATATCGGGCAATGCGGGAAGGTGGTAATTGGTACGATTTACAGGGCAAATGAAGTAGCCCGGCGGCACACCGGGCGGCATGGAGTTGATGCAGAATGTCTATAGCTAGTTTACTACCACATGGTGATGTATTTCAGGAAGTAAAAGATAACGTTAGTATTGATAATGTTGTTGAGTACTACAACATTACAGAATTACGCCGGCAAGGGAAGCACTACATGGGTATATGCCCATTACATAATGACCAGGATCCGAGCATGGCCATTTATAGCTCAACAAACCGTTATAAGTGTTTCGGGTGCGGTGCCAGCGGTGATTTAATTGACCTTGTGGCAAAACATTTTGATTTGTCTTTGATTGAGGCAGCCAAGCTTATAGGTAGAGACTTTGGTTTACAATTGGACAGGCCAATGTCAAAGGAAGAAAAACAGCGGGCGGTAGAGCGGTCTCGGAAGATTAAACAAAATAGCAATAGGATTCGTGCTTTCAACGCCGCCGTTGACCGGGCGCGGCATGAAGTAAGTTTCTATATAAGGACGATTAATAACACACTGGCTGGTGGCTATAAGTATTACTATCAATTATCCGACTGGCTTGGGCCATTAAATGAACTGGAACATCTGGATTACTGTTTGGGACATCCCGATATTGAGATGAAGGCGGCGGCTCTAAAGGAATGGGAGGAGCAGCACTCATGGTACAGACCGATAATAGCAGATTGTTAGAATTAATAAATGAAGATCCCGAATTGGAAAGTATTTTGAGTCTTAATTCAGAACCAGAACATAAGCCAATGGACAAGCCAGAGTTAAATAATGTTGTTCCTTTATGGAAAGAATTTTTGACTAAGAACAAGGACGGTAAAATTTACACAACAATAAATAACGCATTAGTCATACTGCAAAACGATGAATTTTTACAATGTAAGGTGGCTTTGAATGAGTTTTCTAATCAGCTTGATATTAAAGGTGTTTTACCTTGGGGTAAAGGAAAAGGGACTTGGCTTGATAGTGACGATGCAGAACTAAGATATTATCTAGAAAGTAATTTCAACTTTAACGGGAGAAGTAAAATTGACGATGCTTTTGAAATTGCTACAACTCGGTTAAAGTTTCATCCCGTTAGGGAATACTTATCGGGTTTGAAATGGGACGGCCACCCCAGACTTGATACCTTACTAATTGATTATTTGGGGGCCGAGGATAACCAATACACAAGAACTGTAACACGGAAAACACTCGTTGCTGCCGTGGCCCGAGTATATGATCCTGGAATTAAGTTTGATACTATGTTGGTCTTGGTAGGGACTCAGGGAATAGGGAAGAGTACCTTTTTACGTCTACTGGTCGGGGATGAATGGTTTACCGATGATTTGCGGATGGAGGATATGAAATCTAAGGCCGGCCCGGAGAAAATGCCAGGCAAATGGATTATAGAGGTGGCGGAGCTGGCCGGGTTGCGTAAAACCGAAGTCGAGGAAGTTAAATCTTTTCTTAGTAGAAGTTTTGATAGATATCGTGAACCGTATGGCCGCCGAGCTAAGGACCAATTTCGACAATGCGTTATTGTGGGAACTACTAACGCGAATGATGGTTTTTTACGGGACCAAACCGGCAATAGGCGCTTTTGGCCGGTGAAGGTGGGAAAAGGTAGTCTAAAACCGTGGAGAGTTAATGAAGAAAGAGATCAGATTTGGGCCGAGGCTAAGAAATATTACAATTCCGGTGAAGTGCTTTACCTTACACCCGAAATAGAGCGTATGGCTGCAGCGGCACAAGAAGAACATACCGAAGCAAACCCCTGGTTTGGATTAATTGAGAAGTATCTCAATGAAAAACCAACAGACATTATTTGCGGCATAGAAATATGGATTCATGCTTTAAATGGTGACAAAAACAAGTACGGCCGTAAAGAACAACTGGAAATCAATAACGTAATGCGTAAAATGTCAGGATGGGAAGTTGATGGACGCAAAAGAATACCTGAATATGGTTTACAGCGTGTTTACAAGCGTTTGCGTTAATTCTGTCACTCTGTCACAAGTCTGTCACAACTCTGTCACACTACAGACTGTAAGGCTAAACCCTATTTGTGACAGAGTGACAGAGATATAAGTAATAACTATTTATGTATATAAAAATAAAAACATTATATATACGGTTTTTTCTGTCACGTCTGTCACAAATACACTGTAGGCCTTGGGAGAGTAAGTCTAAGGGGTGTGACAGTAATGTGACAAAAGTCCGTCACAAAATAGGTAATAAAAAATTAGTGCACGGAGGATTTATTATTGAAAATACTGGTTGATAACATGATTAGGTTTAACACCTATGAAATACCGCAAGTAGTGCTGGATAAAATCAAATCAGATTTAACGGTTCCTAACCTTGAAAAAGCCAAGGCAGAAAAAGCCGGGCGGTGGGCAGGAAACATGCCAGACTCTTTTTGCCTGTACGAATTAACCAACGGGGTATTTACCAGCCCCCGAGGGTATGGCACCAAACTTTTGAATATTATGGAGCAACATCAGGTTAATTACACCATTGATGATAAAAGGCTGATTCTACCCCAGGTTTCTTTTGGGAGTAAGATCGGCCTTTATAGTTACCAGGAGCCTGCGGTGGAACGACTGGTTAAATTCCGTACCGGGGGAGTTAGCGCCCCTTGTGGTTCTGGTAAAACCATGATCGGTCTCGAAGCTATTGCAAGAGTACATCAACCGGCCCTATGGGTAACGCACACGAAGGAATTATTGGAACAGGCTATTGAACGTGCTAGTCAGGTGCTAGACATTGTGCCAACGGAGATAGGCGTTATAGGGAGCGGCAAGTTTGCCGTTGGTGACAAACTTACTATGGCCCTTGTGCAAACACTGGCGAAGCGGGACTTGTCAGAGCTGGTTTATAAATTTGGAACTATTTTTATTGATGAGGCGCACCACATGGCAGCGAACCAATTTTTTAAGATGGTAAATCAGTTCCCTGCATTATACCGAATGTGGGCATCAGCAACGCCTAACCGGGATGATGGTAAAACACCTTTTATCGAGGCCGCTGGCGGTCCAATTTTATATTCCATACAAAGGGGAGAAACTTCAACGCTGCGCCCCCGGGTGGTATGGGTGCCCACTGCTTTTAGTGGTACATACAAATCTAACGACTATCAAAATTTGCTTGAGGATATTGTAAATGACCAGGAACGTAATACTCTTATCGTTGATACCATTACCCGCGAGTGGCAGGGGAATTACTCCCTAGTGCTATCAGAACGGGTGGCGCATTTAGAATTGTTGCAAAAGATGCTAGAACAGAGCATGCCGGCGGCACGAATTGAAATTTTAACCGGGAAAATGGCCAAAAAGAAAAGGACGGAAATAATGGCCCGTGTGCAGAATAAGAAGGTGGATATTCTACTGGCTACGCAACTAGCCCGGGAAGGGTTAGATATCGTGCATTTAAACAGAGTGTTTTTGACTATGCCAAAACGTGCTGAGAACGCCCTAACCCAGGAGGTAGGGCGTGTTTTACGTCCGGCACCGGGCAAGAGTGACGCTGTAGTGTTCGACTTCGCGGATACTAATATCGGAATACTAAAGGCGCAAAAATATAAGCGGCACCAGGTATATAGAAAAATAGGTGCTGCGTGCTAAAGAGGTGATTAAAATGTCCAAGATTAGCTTCGCGGTTTACGGAGAACCAAAAGCGCAAGGTCGCGCACGAAGCGCACTCATTAAAGGACGTATTGTTAACTATGACCCAAAACCCAGCCGGGATTTTAAACGCGATATTAAAGCCGTGGCGCAAGGCTATGTTCCAAACGAGTTATTAACGGGGGCATTGGTGGCGGAGATTAAAGTGTTCCGCCCGATACCAAAGAGCTTTAGTAAGAAAAAGCGGTCACTTGCGCTTTCTGGTGAGCTGCGTCCGACATCGAAGCCCGATTTAAAAAACTATATCGCTGGGGTAGAGGATGCCCTTGAAAATATGATATTCGCCAATGATAGCCAAATAGTTAGTTATGGTAACAGTGGGAAATGGTATGGCGATCCGCCCCGTGTTGAAATATCCATTCAAACCGTATGAGTTAACCACTAAAACTGCACGTAACTATGGAAGCGTTAGTTTAACGGGATAAAAGCACTATGTTATAAAGTTCTGCCTGGAGGGATGCTATGGAAACCCATGTTCGAAAATTTGTCCTTGCCGAACTGGAGAGATATAAGGACTACAAAGAACAACTCCTTGATCTTGAGCAGCAACGAGCCGAAATTGGGCGCTACCCGGCGGCGACATGGCAGCGCGAAGCGGTTAGCGGCGGGAGAATAGGCGACCCAACGGCAGAGGGTGCCGCCCGGTTAGAACGTATAAATGCAGTGTATGCTAGAACACGTTTTTACATCAAGGTTATTGAAAGCACAATAAAAATGCTACCGGAAGAGCGCCGGAGGATAATTGAGTTGCATTGTATTGATGGCTTTCCAGTTGAAAAAGTAGAAACGGAGCTATTTATAAACCGATCAACTGTTTATCGGGCTTTGAATGAGACATTGCCGCTTTTTGCAATGCGAATGGGCTTATAAATTCTGTTGATGAATGTTGAGATGAGATTCAGGCCGCTGTTTGCTTGAAAACCTGATAAAACCTAACATTCAAGCGGAAATTCAAAAGGCTATGGGGAAATTTAACTTGACAAAACTTGTGTTAATCAGCAAAGGGTGTTTCGCGAGTCCCTAAAAAGGTGTTAGGAAATGTTGAGTTTACAAAGAAATTGCTAAGGTTTTGAGTTAAATAATGCAAAAATCTCACTGATTTACGGGAGTTTCACATTCAAAAAGCATAAAAAATGTGACCTAATTGTCAAGTTAATTTGAATTCGCTTAAAGCCAGTATTCATGCCGTTTTGAGCGAATTTTAGGGCTAATCAAGTCAAACTTTTCGCACAAGATTTCGGCAAAAATAGTGAGGTGATTACTATCGGCGGTCCTGGTTCGGGCAGATGGTATAGAACAAGCGCAAAGTCTCTTGTGGAAGCTTGCCGCACCATTAATGTATGGCGTTGGCACAATGACGGCTTGTTAACACCTAACCGCCTTTTTTCCTGGGCATGGTGGGGCCGGGACGGAACACAGAAGTCAAGCATAGGTGTATATGTTTATAGCGGATTTTTGGAGTTTTCCTATACTGCAAATCCCCAAGGTGAAAGCCCACAATTAGTTAAGTATAGAGTTGCTCTTGATTACCAGGAATGCCATTTTGGAGGTAAGAGACCGTTTTTTGTTTGCCCGAGCTGTGGCAACCGGGCGGTAAAGATGTACCTGAGTGATGCGCACTTTCTCTGCCGGAAATGTCATGGATTAGCCTATGAAAGCCAACGTGAAAAAATTTATGACAGGATGTTAAATAAGTGCCAGAAAATCAGGATAAAACTTGGGGGAAGTCCTAGCACTTTTGATGCTTTTCCAGCTAAACCAAAGCGAATGCATTACAAGACATACAATAAACTGCGGTTTGCGGCGCTAAGAAGAGAAGAAGCCATGTTTGGAGCAATAGCAAAAAGTTTGAATCTATGAATATTTGAAGCTTTTAAATGGCGGCTTAACCAAGGCAATGTTACCTTTGCGGGGGAACATTAAATACTCCAGCGACAATAAAGGTAATGTGGTAAAGGTAGATACAGACATATTGGCCAGGGATAAAGAGTTAGGGGGTTAGTTAAAACAATGGAATCTGTTCGTTTGAGGAAGTTAGTTGACGAGTTGGACGGTAAGGTTAAAGTTACCGAAAGGATACTGAGTAAAAAACGCTTTGAGCCTGATTTCAATGACTTGGACGGTCTTTTACGCGGGTATAACGCTCATCGAAGGGCAACCCAAAGGCTTACCGGTAAACTAGAAGCACTGCGTCAAATACGACCATACTTAGCAGTTGCTATTGAAAAGGCCCTACAAGAAGAAAAGATCCAACAAGGTAAATTCAGCCAAAAAGCACTGGCTAAGGAAATCAAAGTGATTGCTGGTAAGGTTAAGAATGCCACGCCAGGACCCCAGCAATCAATGTTGCTGTTACAATTATCCAAGTTAAAGGGGAGCTTAAATAATGGAAATTAAGAAAGATGAGATTCAAAATGTCAAGGGTACAACGTTCCTTATCCCTGTTGAAGTTTTGCCAAAAGCGACGGGGTTATTTCGTTTAGGGGCATATGTTAGGTTTAGTGTGGCTGGTCCACTAGTTGAGGTGGAAGGTCAAAAATTTTTACAAGTTGATATCTGGAAACTTAGGTAGGAAAATTTTGGGCGGGAATCGGTAGCAATGTTACCTTTGCGGGGATCGGTGGGCTCTAACTGAGCCTACCGCCAGGGGGTCCCCGCATTTATTAAATAACAGGAGGTGCCTTTAAAATGGCATTCTACGAAGAAGGAAAAATTAAGTATTCCAGCGACGACAAAGGCAATGTGGTAAAGGTAGACACCTCTACCGGTAGGGTTGTAAATATTCCCGCCGGTGATTCCAGGATGCAATATATTCCTTCTCAAATTGGTGGCACCAGGGGTGGGGATAGAACAACCAGCACCGCCCCGAGCCTACAGCAAGCATACGAAGCGGCCCAAAGCAGGACTATTGACGAAGACGAACTTTGGAACAGAACTATGTCCAGGGTGCCCCAAGAGTGGTTGCAACCCAAACCAACGCTGTCTCCGCAAGAGGCACAGAGCAGGGCCAGGGGCTTATATGAGCCGCAATTCCAAATGGACCTTAAAGATACCCTGGCCGCTGTGGACCAGGATTCTATTCGCCGGGGATTCTTCGGGCAGATGCCCGCCGCTGCTTATAAGGGCGATACCGCGGCCAGAATGGAAGCATCCAAGAATAGCCAGATCGCGCAGTTGGCTAATGCTATGGTGGGCCAGTCGGAAGAATCGGCCAGGGCACAGGAGGCACTCGGCCTACAGCGTTGGCAGGCTACGTCCAGTGCGCTTATGAACGCGATAAATAGTGCCCAAAGCAGCAAACAAAACGAGCTTGCCAATATAATGGCATTGATGCAATTATCTCAGCGCGAGAAAGAGGCTGAGCGACCGTACAATGACCTTACCGCCGCACAGTTAGAGCAACAGCGGCAGTTTGAGTTAGGGTATGGGCTTGATAAGCAGCAGGTAGATTACGCCACGGCCAAGCCTTATTATAGCCCTAATACTGGGGGCAGCAGCGGGGGTAGTGGCGGGGGCTCAAGCAGTCCTCCGAAACTAACTGAATCGGAAAAGTTTTCGGCTACATTACTGGGAGCTATTAATAATATGACCAATCTAATGGAAAACGGTGCCCCCATACCAGGCGACAATAGCCTTGGCATGACCCCGATTCGCAAATTTGACGCTAAGTCGGCTTTCAATGAAACACTAAAGAGGTTGAGGCAGAGCAATACCGGACTTAGCCATACGCAACTGAAAGCGTTGGAAGAACAATTAGCCCGGCAGTTTGGTATTAACTTAGGCCAGGAAAGTGGTACCGCAGATGAAGGTTGGCGTTCGCATCTGTAAGAATAGGGGGAGTAACCCATGAGTTACGTCTTTGACTTCAAAACCGGCCAATATCGGCGCGAGGAAGATTACCGTCAGGAACAGCAAATTAAAAAGGTGCAAGAAGCACATAAAATTATCGAGTCAGCAAAAGCCCTTCAAGCGGCAACCAAGGCCGCTAAAGCGCAGAACCCTATTAATCAGGCATGGAATCCAATGGTTGCAGCCGGACCAACCCCGGCAAAGACTACCCCGGTACAACAGGCCCCGGTAGCACAACCTTCGAAATCGTGGTTACATCGGCCTATTATTCCAACTCCGCAGGCGCAAACTCCTGCTACTAAATCAGGGTCTACTCCGTTAATGCGGGCCATAGACGACCTAATCCGGCCTGCCGGACTATTCTCGCAGGGGGCGTTAAGCACGTTTACCGGTGGCGCTGTGCCCGAAGCCCTAACTCCGCAGAATAGAGTGGATAAGTTTGCCGCCGGTGCTGGTGACGTGGCCGGTGCATTATTGGCTGCGCTGGGCGCTGGTAAGGCGGCTAAATACACCATTGGTGGGCTGAAGTCTGCAGGCAGTACAGCGGCAAATGCGCTTAAAAATGTTCCCATGCCGGCTAAGGTTATCGGTGGTGCCGGTGTCGCGCTCGGTGGCCGGGAAATGTATCAGGGGGCAACTCAGCCTAATGCGATTGATCCTAACTTCTTAGAGCAGACCGGCGCTTCTATGCGTGCTGGTACCGGCATGGGGGTAGGCTTGATTGGTGCAGCGGCCAAATGGCAGGGCAAAGAGGAATTAGGTGAAAAACTTTCAAGAACTGGTAAGAATATAAGCCAGGGCTATGAAACTCAATACAATAAACCGATTACCTGGAAATCATTCCTTGATCCTGATTTTTACTCTACCACAGTAGCGCAGGCCGCGCCTATTTCAGCTATGCTTATTCCGGCTATGCTTGTAGGTTACAAAGGTACTGGTGCTGCCGTTGCTAAAACAGCACTTAGCCCCTTTAAGAAGGCCGTTATTTCCGCTGTTGGTGGTGCCGCATTATCCCGGCCTATTGAATCGGCATTAGAAGCGGGTGGCGCATACGAAGAAATGTTAGCCCGTGATGGCGACCCGGTCAAAGCGGAACAGGCGGCCAATGAGGTATTCAGGAAGAACCTGGCTCTTGGCGGATTGGATGCTGTACAGCTTGCCGCAGCGTTCGCCCCGATGCCGTTTAAGGCAGCGACAACCGCTGGTAAAGTGGCTATGGGTGCCGGTAGGGTTGGTGCTGGTGCATTGACTGAAGCCGGTGAGGAAGGTTACCAGGAAGTAATACAGCGGCAGGCTATGGGTGATCCGGTTGCCTTCGATGATGCAATGAAGCAATCTATGGCCGTTGGTGGTCTATTTGGTCTTGGCATGGGCGGGGCCGGGACAGTTACGGACATGATCCGCGCCCGGGTGGGCGAAAAAGTAGGCACCCCCGGCGATCAGCTTACTGACGAGGATCTTGATAATATCGCGTCTGACCCTGCCGGTCGTCAGGTGGTCGAGGAAGCAACCCGCGAAGTTGCGGCGGAAGTGGAGCAGGCCGTAAGGCAACAGCCGGTTTTGCAGAACGTGAACCGTCAGGATAGCCGTAGCGTGGTTATGATGAGTGAGACAACCCCAGCGCCGGTACCGGAAAAACTGCCGGGCATTGTGAATAAAAAGGCGCAGGCCCCTAAAAAGGTACAGGTACAGCCGGAAACCAAAACCCAACCACCCGCCCCATTGCAGGCCGACATCCAAGTTGGCGACACCGTTATTGGGCCTGGCAATGCAAAACTAACCGTTGTTGACGCTTCCGACCGGGCTATGCTGACAGTGAAGAATGAGAAAGGCAGTCAGTATAAACTTGGGCGGAGGGTTGTCAAGACTGAACCCCACAGGGAAAAAGCTAAGGCGTCAGTTCATTCATTGTCCCAAGTGGAAAGCGAACTCGGCCAGGCCGTTGACGAGGAAATAGGAGAGGTAAAGCCAAATGTAGGAATGTCGGTGAAGATTACCGGCCGGGGTCCGGATGCCAAACAGGCGGACAAGCTTGCGTCCGTTGATCCGAAGGTTGAAGAACGTTGGCAAGCATCCAGGGGCGTTTCCAAAGAACCCATAATTGACCGGGCCAAACAGGGATTAACCAGGCTAATTAACCTTGCCACCCGGGAATATGAACACCTGCCGCGCACAGGTGAGTTTTCACGACTGCGCTTTGACCTACTCAAATTGAAGAAACAGCGGGACGTGGCCGGTGACCGGGCACTTCGCATTATTCAGGGCTTGACCGTCAAGCAGGACCCAGCGAAGCACGAATTATTTACCCGTGCTGTAATCCTGAGAGACTTGAAACAGGAAGCCGAAGCCGGCCGCAAGTTGCCCTTTGGTTATACCCCGGAAACGCTGGAACAGGACCTGCAGCGGGTTAATGAGGAACTGGATAAGCATCAGGACGTGGCCGGGGCCGTGGATGCCCGTAAAAGGGTATGGACTGCTATCCGGGACGACTACATTAAGGCTATGCAGGACATCGGCTATGACGCCAGCAGTAAGCTCACCAAAGAGGATTATTATCGGCACCAGGTGCTGGAATTTGCTAACCTAAAGCGCATGGCATTGGGAACCGGTAAAAAGTTAAGTACGCCGACAAAAAGCGGCTTTCTCAGGCAACGTGAGGGTAGTGAACTGGACATAAACACGGATTACTTGCAGGCAGAAAGCCAGGTCATGGCTGACATGCTCTATAACACCGAGGTAGCCAAAACCATTAAGTCTGTCGACAAGAATTACAACATCGTGGAAAAGCTGAAAAAACAGCACGGTAGGGATTGGGAGAAGCATATCCCCGAAGGTTACACCACCTGGCAGCCCCGGGAGGGTAACGTGTTCTACTTTAGCGATAGCGTGCCTGCTTCAGTGGCCGAGAAACTTTATACCGGTGCCCTGGAAGAACTGGGTGTAAAAGCTAAGGACCTTCGTCAGGTACTGGCCAAAGGGCAACGCTTTAGAGAGTTTGTTATAAAGGAGGAGGTGGCGGCAACCCTGGATAACCTGACGACACTGTCAGCAGAGAGCCCCATTTCCCAGGCTTCCAAGTGGTTACAACGGAAATGGAAAGTCTGGACATTGGTTAGCCCGCGGCGCTGGTTTAGATACAATTTCCGGAACATTACCGGCGACGCTGACGCGGCCTTTGCCGGCAACCCAACCACGTTCAAGAAAACACCCCGGGCAATACAGGAGCTGTACCAGGTATTTACTGGTGATAAGAGTATGACGCCGGATATGAAGGACTGGTTCGAGCGCGGCGGCATGCAGACTCTCTTACAAGCGCAGGAGCTGGGGGACGTCAATAAGCTAAAGATGTTTGTTCAGTTGCAGGAGAAAAAGGGCAGCCTGCTGGAGATGCCCCTAAAAGTCTGGCAGGGGTATTGGAAATCGGCCCGGCTATCCACAGACTTTCGGGAAGCTATCTTGCGCTATGCGGCTTACCTTGACTACCTGGAGCAGATGAAGGACAACAAGGGCAAGCCTAAAAACTTCGGGGCTAGCATCCCGGATGAAGTAATGTCACTGGACGACACCAAGGACCGGGCGTTTAAGCTATCCAATGAGCTACTTGGCGCATACGACCAGGTGGGCGTTTTGGGGCAGGCACTACGAGAGCACCTGATCCCCTTCTGGAGCTGGAACGAGGTTAACTTCCGGCGGTACAAGCAGTTAATGATCAACGCCGCCCGGGATGGTGAACTGGCCCATACCGTTGGCCGTAAGCTGCTCACCGGAGTTGCAGTCAAGTCCCCCATGATAGCCTACCGGGTTGGGATGCTGGCGGTAAAGGCATCAGCCCTGTGGGTAATGCTGGCACTGTGGAATAATACCCGTTTCCCGGAATTAGAGAAGGGTTTATCTGAGGAAGAACGCAACCGGCCGCATATTATCTTTGGGCAGGACGAGGATGGTAAAATACTCTACTTCAGCCGGCTAGGTGCCCTACAGGACTTCGTTGACTGGTTCGGTGTGGATGCCGGAACCATTAACCAGGTGCATGACATCCTTAACGGCAAAAAGTCGGTCAAAGAAGTGGCCGCAGAGATGGCTAGAAGGCCAGTTAATAAACTGGTGCAAGGTGTTACGCCGTTTATCAAGGCACCGGCAGAGATAGCTACCGGTAAAAAGATATTCCCGGACATCTTCAGCCCGGGCCAGATTAGGGACCGGGGCTTGCATATTGCACAAAGCCTGGGTTTAGAGAACGAGTATCGAGGTGTAATGAAGTTGCCGTCCAAGCCCTACGAGAAAACCTTCCGGGACTTTGTTACTTATACGGCAGACCCGGAATTGACAGCTCATTACAATGTGTTGGACGAAAAACAACGGTACCTAAAGAAGATAAACAAGCAAAGTACGGGCTCCTTCATTTCACCTAAGAGCAACGCCCTGTACAATTTCAAGCAGGCGCTATATTTCAAGGATAAAGAAGCGACCAAGCGGTATCTGACCGAATACATCACCCTGGGCGGTACCGGCAAGGGTCTGCAGCAATCGTTGGAAACTAAACACCCGCTATACGGCTTGAATGATGAGGAAAAAGTGGCGTTTATCAAAACACTGGACCGGGAACAGATACTGGATTTGAAGCGGGCCATCGAGCATTATGAGAAGGTTTATGGCGGCCTGGCGGATACGCTAAAAAGTGCAAAATAAGAAAGGGGCTATTGCGGCCCCTTTTCTTTGTCTGCTTTGCTTTTAGATTTAACCTTCCTGGTGTTCGGGCTTACTGGAATGTCTAAAAAACAGCATATAAATTATGCCTAAGATTATTATACCATCTATCGCAATAAGCCCAACCCACGCCCATGTTGCGGCTTTTGTGTAAGTAGTAAGTTTTTTTCTGATTTCCGTATATTCTTTTTGTTGACTGGCTTTTGTTGAAAGGTCTTTTAAGTTTATATGCCCAGCATCTAAAGGTAGCATTGTCTGAGTATAGTTTGCATCTTTGCTATACCATGCGTTTATTTTGACCCATTCTTGTTGTAACCATCGGTCGTATAGGTATTGCGTTGTAGTGTAATTTCCATCGCTCGTAACCTTTTCAACCCTGCCCTCTTCCCATCGAAAAACGCCGGCTAAACAAAGAACTATTAAAACCGCTACAGCAATATAAAGCTTCTTTGCCATATAACCCCCCCTACATTTTAAACTGTTTTCCCTATTGTAACCCAGAGGATCAAACGCCTCCACTTTTTACAGACCATAATACATCAATCAACAAGGGTAATAAGCGGGGTACTTTTTTCCCTACAAAGCTGAACGTACTGATGGTGGTATAGCCCGAAAGTGAATGTCAAGCAGAAGCACACGGTAAATTAGTAAAGGAGGCTTAAACATCCCCCCTTTTTAGGTTACTTTGTTCTATGTATGAGCTAGTGCCTGCACCTGCCTGGCATCCGACGACAAGTAATAAGAGGAGAATTAAAAATACAGCCAACTTTTTCTTTCTCATTTGCCTACCCTCCCTTAATTATGAGAATTTGTTCAATTGTATAGCATGGGGTAGGCATTAATTTGTCAAAACTGGTCGAATGATAAAATAAAAAACCGGGCAATTAAGCCCGGCTCTGTTGTTACATAGCGGTTAACATCCAATTACATATCAAATTTTGTGGGAGACACAATGGTCCCCCACAAATAAAGCTACCTTGTTTTAGTTCCTCTCCTAGCGGAAGTTAAAATTAAGTTTATGGATGCCTCATCCATAAACTCGATATACTCGGTTCTCACAACCGAGTTTTTCCTACTTGCCCCTTGTTTTGTTTCCTTCATGGTGAAGGTTACAGACCATGGCTTTTATTGCTTGCTCGTTACCGCTTTCAATGACCGTCTTAGCCTGACGGTATGTTTCCCGGTTCATGCCTACCGCTTGGGCGGCTATATCGCGGGATTCACCTTTTGGAGCATCCGCAAAATTTTGCGGAACCACTTTCTGTTGATATTGATTGCTCCCCCGTCGCCCCGCCAGTGCTTCCTCAATCCGGCGGGCAATCTCCACTATTTCGCTTGCCCGCTAGGTTAAGGTCGGTTATTACATCCGAGCTTACCACCCCGCCCGGTGAAGCCACAGGAGCCCGCTCAACGCCTTAAAAAAGAGCTTGGCTCATCCACCAACTTGCCAACTAAAAGGTAAATAGGGCATATCTGTGGCCCGGTTGCCAGTGACATCGTGTCCCTCACAATTTTTGTTTCCTTCGCTTTGAAGGTTACAAATAATTTTATTACTTGTCGAAAACAATAAAAACATTGTTGACATTGTAAACAATGTAATATAAAATGTAACAAAAGGTAAGCGGAGGTGAATAAATGGGGAAAATTGTACACATTAGCTTGCAAGATGAAACTCATAAGAAGCTTAAGATGAAAGCTGCAGAGGAAGGTTTAACTATTGCTCAATTGATAGCAAAAATGATTGATTTTTACTGCTTAAAAAATTAAAAGCAGGAAGACCCACCGCCAAGTAGATCCTTCCTGCACTAATTACCAACCCGGTAAGAGCTGGTTTGAGTTATTATAACCGCTCCCCGGGAAAATTTAAAGGGGGATGTTATTAAATGAAAACTTATGAAATTCATGCTGCAATTTTGCCGACAGTTGAGGCCAACGAAAAACACAAAAAATATTCGGCTGAATTGAGTAAACATTACAGACATCTAAAATCAGTGTTACCGCAAAACTTGAGAAATGTTCTTGATGAGTTTTATCTTAGCACCATTGGTATTGAAACTGTAGTAATGGAAACGGCTTTTCATGCTGGTCGCAATCATTCAATAAAGGCGGCGGCCAAGAATGACTAAAATAATATATGAACACTTACCGGAGGGCGCCGTGGCGTTACAACTAAAAAACATACGGCTTGTAAGCTCCACCAAGTGCCACAACCAGGAGGGCAGGACCTGCACAGAAAACACCTGCTGTCTGGGTAAAAATGAAAACTGTACCCGGTGCGCAAACTGCCCGAATAATAACCCGGGGGTGGAGTAGTTGAAAAGAACAGCCCGGTGCAGATTATGCGGCGCTAAACTGGCAACCTTTGAGCGGGTAATTAATTTAGAAATACTTTGCAGAAGGTGCAAAACGGTTAATACATTCACGGAAGGCATAACAATACAAGGGTAAACCTATGGCCGGACAATTTGTCCGGCTTTTTATATGTATGTAGTACAATGTGTTACACGTAGTGTACCATTGTTTGTCGAAAACTAGACAATGTTGTCAAGATATTGTTGTTTATTGACCGCGTTTTTGCTACTATTAACAGCAGATATTAATGTACTGAAACGGAGTGATTGTCATGGATAGTATTTCAGTAACTTTTATTAAGGATCAAATCAGTAGAAGCATTAGCCTTGAGCAGGAACAACGTAATTACCGCAAATCATTAGAACAACTTCTTGCTAATGCAGCTAAAACCTTGGCCAATGTTAATCAGCAAGTTAACAGGGAAAAGCTAAGTGTTAAACCTAATAATCAACCAACAAAAACACAACAAATTGGGGATGCATTAGTAGCTATAATGTGTTATGGCGGAGATTGGCGTCTAGGTGATATACGCAAACGAGCCGGGGAAGAGCTAAGCTTTGAGGTGGCTAACTCAACACTAAAGTATACCCTTAAAAGGGATGGTAGATTCGATAAAACGGATGACGGCTTATACTATTTAACTGCAAAAGGGTTAGAGGAAGCTAAACAACACTGTGCGGCTAATGATGAAAAATAGTTTACATATTCAATGCTATTTTTGTGAGACCCGGACCGCAACAACTTGGTTAGTAAGAGTAGCCAAACAACTAAGGCGCCGCATAATTGTGGTGCCTTTTCCATGGCGCATTTGTCTAGGGCAAATAGTCGGGATTTTGTTTGTGGTAGAAGCTGGAGTATGTGCGGTAGGACGTTTACGGGTTATATAAAAATCCCCCGGTCTTCTGCGGGGTCGGGGTTTTGTATTTATTTGGGTAGGATATATACGTTTAATAATTACCCACAAAATTATACACATTTTATCCACAGCACAGGAAGGATTATGGAATATAATATAGAATTAACCATCATAAGCCATGGGAAGGGGTTGGTGCTATGGTTCTAAGTGATAAAGAACTCAAACGCATGATTGAAGAGGGAGAGTTTGGCTTAGACCCCTTGCTTGATGCCAATATCCATGCCGCATCAATTGACCTTACTCTTGGGGATAAAATAAGCTATTGCAATGATTCCCATGTTCCCATCAATCCTGTTAATGACATAGCAATGTGCTACAAAGAGGTTGAAATCAATGACGGATATATCCTTGAACCGGGGAAGTTTGTGCTTGGTTCTGCTATGGAATACATTAAGCTACCATTGGGTGTTATAGGAGTTGTATACAACAGGAGTACTTTAGCAAGGATGGGTATTTCAGTAAACGCATCATCTTATGTAAACCCTGGTTATGAGGGTAATCTTCCGTTAGCAATTAATAATTTTGGTAACATTCCTGTAACGCTTATCCCTGGTGTAAGAGTATGTCAACTCGTACTCTACACATTATCGGGTAAGGTCATGGTGCCATATCCAGAGCAAGAGGATGCAAAATATCAGGGCGAAAAGGGGATTGGACTTCCCAAGCTTTATTTAGATCGTGAAATAAAAAATTTTTTAACCACATCTCAAACGGTCAGCGTTGAAGATGAAGACCTAGGACGGTTGCAGTTATTTCTAAAGGAACAAATTGAGAGCACGGCTAATGAAATCGTAGACAACTATAAAAAAAAATCGGTGTGCGGGTAGCATATGGAGAACTATAAAGATCAGCCAATATATGCAATTGTTAAAGAGAAATTATTGGATGAGTCTGTTAAAAAGTATATAGATAGGTGTGTATCTGAGCAGGAACGGCAACCTACTGAGCAAGAGATAGAAGCATTTAGAAAGTATTTAGATGCAGAAAAATTATTAAATCAAAATGCAGCTAATATATTAGACAAGTTTATAAAACACGTACGGGATGAAAATATCGGTAAACCCATTGTAAAACCTGCACCTGCAATACGCGAATATGTTATCGCTGTTGCGACATTAATATCAGGGTTTGCATTTTATTTCTATACAGAGGAACAAATGCTTGTTGCTGGTTTACTCACTTTTGTTGCCCTACTGGCTTTTATGCTTTGGTGGCATTCACCAAGGAATTGAATGTTGCTATATATGTTTGGAGGAAAGTGTTACCAATTAACAAGACAGTTCCCGCCTACCACTTAACCAGGGTGAACGAAGGCCACACAGTGCCGCTCCGCGAAGGCGGCATTTTATAATTTAAAGGAGCATTGGGAGCATTTTGGGGAGCAACAACCCTTTTATGCTCCCAATTTTTCGCCATTTTCAGCAATGGCTTGTCCACGGAAAGCCTTGTTTAGGAGCAACCACTCAGGTCTGTAATATTACAGGTTCTTTTATTATGTACACTGTTAGGTTCCGGGGGGAAGCTGTTGGATCTGCGGTTTATTGTTTTGCTGGGAATTAAAAAAAGGGATATTATGATAAAATAATTCTAAATCGGAAAGGGTAATGTAATGAAGGAAAAATTTAATCCTTATGATTTTCATGAAAAAATACTTGAAAATATTGATTATGATTGGAAAGTAATAGTTATAGCTAAAGAAAATAAAGAAGAAGCCTTAAAGCTAATTAGGCAACTAGGAATGTTAAGTCTTGTTGGTGATGATTTTAATGTATCAATTTTAAATTTAATTAGTGGATTTGCTGCAACAATATTTGGTAGAAATTTATTAAAACTTGCTCAGGCTGAATGCATTTCAGCAATATGGTACGTCGATGAAGGTATATATAAGTTGTATGTTAGAACTATAAAATCATTAGAAGATTTATTTAATAAATTACCACATGAACCGGTAGTGGTTAGTATAAGCCTAAGTCCCTCCGAAGATTTAATCCCTATGCCATACAATCCAGAAGAACCAATTAACATTGCAATAAGAATAGCAGCTGAAAATAACAAAATAATTGTTTTTGCTGCAGGTAACTTTGGCCCTAAAGAAAACACTCTAAATCCTTGGTCTTTAGCTCCATGGGTTTTTAGTGTAGGTGCAGCATCCAAAGATGGAAACTTACTTGCTCGTTTTTCTTCTAGAGGATGTACTTCAGATATTTTTAATCGTCCTACTGTTGTTGCTCCAGGTATTGATATAATTACTACTCACCCACCAGATACCCCCAAAAATAAGATACAATTGGAAGCTGAAAAAAGGATTGGCTTTTATGAAAAAGTAAAAAAAGAAGATTGGCCTAGTTACACTGTAGTTTCGGGAACAAGCATAGCTACACCACATGTTTCTCGTATTGTTGGTTTAATTATGCATTATTTATTAAATATGTTAGATGAATATAAAAAAGATAAAGGCACCATGCCAAGAAGTTTTGCTCAAATATATACTCATGATCAAACAATGAAATTTGACGAACGTGTTACTTCACAAAGACTTGTCGGAAATTACAAGGATTTTGGTAATGTTAGAATAGTTAAATATCCCCTCGGGGAACCCTTTCCTTTGATAATAAAGCAAATTTTAATGGATATGGCTATTGGAATAGCAAATTATAAACCCCATGAAGTAGGTGCTGGTTTTATTAATATTGAAATTGCTACTCATTATTTTGGGAAATATGGTGAACCAAATCCCGAGTTGTTTATTTATAAAGTGATTGAATAAATAAAAAACACAGCGTCTGTTAGTAGAGTTTTTTTCTTAATTTTAGGAACCATAACTCAGGGTCTGTAATATTACAGACCCTTTTATATTATGTATATTATATAGGTTTCCTGTTTGCTGTCGCCAAAGTGTCGCCAGGCTGTCGCCAGAAAATGAACTGTCGCCAAGTTGTCGCTTTCATAATAGGCAATAAAAAATACCAAGACCCGAAAGCCTTGGTATATCTGGCAGGGGAGACAGGGCTCGAACCTGCAACCTACGGTTTTGGAGACCGTTGCTCTACCATTGAGCCACTCCCCTAAGACATTTAATATAGCAAAAATCATTATAGATTAATATTTAGTCTCAGTCAAGGGAAATATGTGGTGATAACAAAGGATTTTTACCAACTTAAAAGAATATATAATAATAAATGAGCACGCAAAAACCGAAACAACTAACAAAACATTGCAAGAGTTTAGGTTCTGTCATGATGCATGAAACGAAGTGATAATCCGGTCATCTGGCCAATATTAATTGACTTTTTCAGCATCATCCACCTTCGTGCGCTTTTATACTTAATATTTTACAACCTGCCTTAAGCATAACAAGGGTATATTTATGTGCAAAAATAGTTAATAATGCTGGAGGTGGCTACATGAGCCCCAAAATCGGCGTATTGCTGGGCGGTCGCTCAGCAGAAAGAGAAGTGTCACTGCGCACAGGCGAAGCAATCCATCAGGCGCTTCTGGAAAACGGGTACGACGCAGTTAAAATTGACGTGGACGTTAATATAGTAGAAAACTTAAAACAACATGGCATAGAATTGGCTTTTATAGCTTTACACGGTAAGTATGGTGAAGACGGTGCCATCCAGGGAATGCTGGAGATGCTGCATATACCGTATACCGGCTCTGATGTACTGGCCAGTGCCATTGCCATGAACAAAATTGCCACGAAAAAAATATTACTGGCCGAAGGCATTCCGAACCCTGATTTCTGCGTTGTCAGCAGCAGAACATACCAGGAAGCAGCGATGCCTGATCTAGAACAAAAAATTATTGAATTGGGATTACCAGTGGTTATTAAGGCGCCTACCCAGGGCTCCACCATTGGCATAACATTCGTACATGTTAAAGATGGAATTAAGGCCGGGTTAGAAGAAGCTTTCAAGTATGACTCCAATGCGCTAGTGGAAAAAATGGTACCGGGAATTGAAATCACCGCAGCGGTGCTGGGCAACGAAGACCCGCAAGTTTTACCCCTGATTGAAATCGTCTCGAACACCGGAGTATATGACTACGAAGCCAAATACACTGTAGGTATGAGCGAGCACATCATTCCACCCCGGGTTAGCATGGCCATACAGGACAAAATTAGCGCTCTAGCCCGCCAAACCTACCTGGCCTTGGGCTGTCGCGGTTTGTCTAGGGTTGATTTTATGGTAGACAGTGCCGGCCAGCCTTGTGTGCTGGAGGTCAACACCATTCCCGGCATGACAGAAACCAGCCTTTTTCCGGACGCAGCTCGGGCGGCGGGCATTTCTTTTCCAGTTCTGGTTAAAAAACTGGTCCAGTTGGCCGGCGGCTAAAAAAGAAGTTAGCGCTTGGAAGCAGCCTATTGGGCCGCTTTTATTGCAGGACAAGCCATAATTAGGAGGTGCTGTGTTTTAATGACCATAGTATTTTCTCGTACAGAAAACGAGTCGGTCTATTTGGACCCCCGGAACAACTTCGAACCCCAAACGGTGATTAGCAAAACCCGCCGTGATCCATTGACCGGCCAGATTTCGCGCATTTTCCCCTTTCGCAAGCTGATGCTGCACCAGCACGACTGGACCCCGTTTGTTGAAGAATCCAAACAAAAATTCTGTCCTTTTTGCCCGGAGGTAATGGAGCAGGTTACCCCCAAGTTCCCGGCGCCGATTGCTCCCGAAGGCCGCATCAGGGTTGGCAACGCAGTGACTGTTCCCAACCTAAATCCGTACGAAAAGTACGCTGCTGTGGTGATTATGACCGACCGGCATTACGTACCAATGAATGCAATAGATACTCAATTAATTGTAGACAGCTTTCGGGCCGGCCTGACATACCTGCAGCGCGCCGCTGCGATTGACCCGGATGGTGCCAGATACGGCTCAATTAACTGGAACTATATGCCTTACTCCGGCGGTTCTTTAATTCACCCGCATCTGCAAGTTCTTGCCGGACCCGAACCATGCACATTTGATAACCGGCTGATTACGGCTTCGGCTAAGTACGCCAGGGATAATAGTAGTAATTATTGGACTGACCTGGTGCAAAAAGAGGCGGTTAGTAACGAAAGGTATATCGGAAAAACCGGGCGGGTGCATTGGCTAAGCGCTTTCGCTCCGCGGCATGTAGGCGAAGTGCTGGGTATTATGCCGGGCAGGAAAACCATTGATGATATTACTGACCAGGACCTGAGCGAAATGGCGGCAGGACTGCAAAATGTAATTAAATACTACGAAAGCGGCAATATTGCCTCGTTTAATGCTGCCCTGTATTTAGCGCGCCAGGAAGACGAAGGCTTTACCGCACACCTAAGAATTGTGGGCCGGTTCACCATTTTCCCCCTGGCCGGGAGCGATATAACCCACATGCAGATACTGCACGACGATCCTTGGTCGGTAATCATGCCCGAGGTACTAGCTGAGGATATTAAAAAAATGCACTTTAATCAGTGACCTAGGATTGCGTTTTTTTATCTATTCTGCTAGTAAAGCCCTTTAGATGGGCTAAGGCGCAAAATCACCCTATAATAAAGGCCATTAGTGCATGTTGTTCTGAGGATAAGAAGGAATTTTCCTACCGGTGAAGAATATATTTTTTTAGAATATTATCACCGGAGGTGTTTAAGATGGCAGAAAAAAAATGCATCATGTGCGGTAGGTTATTTGATCCTGACCAAATGGCCCGGGACAATAAAAACCCTCTACTGGACGACGACGATGACCTCCCCCAAAAAGTGCCTTCATTTTGCCAGCTTTGCGAGGCAAAAATCAGGTATGAAGCCGATGATTCAAAAAAGGCGGCCAAACCAATGTAACACTTAATACCCGATATATTAACAGGAGGAGATTACTTGCCAAAAGGATTGAAGTGGTTAAGCTACGCCATTGTTGGCGTCCTTGTATTCCTGCTATTGCTGACCAGGTGGGGCGCTAACCTTTATGTCGACTGGTTGTGGTTCCAGTCTCTGGGTTACACACAGGTATTCACAACCATCCTGCTTTCTGAAATTGGACTGCGTTTTCTGGTGGGAATTGCAGCGTTTATTTTCGTTTTTGCGAACTTGACGCTGACCCGCAAAGCGGTACTGCAGCGTCTGAATTCACGGCAGTACGCGGAATCCGAAGATATCATCACTATCCACCAATCACCTTTGAACAAATTTATTACACCCCGTCTTTTAACCGTGTTCTATCTAGGCGCCAGTTTGCTTCTGGGCCTCTTTGCCAGTACGGCGGTAACCGGTGACTGGGTGATCCTGCAAAAATTCCTGCACCAAACATCCTTTGGTTACACCGATCCCATTTTCAACAACGATGTTGGCAAATACGTGTTTGAACTGCCATTCCAACAGTTCATTTACAGATTAATGACCTTGTTTATTGTCATGGCCGCGCTGGCGGTGGCGTTGGTTTACTTTCTTACCGAAACCGGCGGTCAGGGACTGGCCAAGGTATTTAACAGTCTATCGGCCAGACTACACCTGTCTTTCCTGGCAGCTTTATTTTTCATGGTTCGGGCTTGGGGTTACCGCCTGGAGCAGTATATGTTGTTGTATTCCCCCAACGGTGTTGTTGCCGGACCCGGTTATACGGATATTAATGCCCGGCTGCTGGCTTTCAAGGTTTTGATGGTTATAGCGCTGCTAATTGCTGTGCTGATTCTGGTCAACCTTTTTCTGCGCCGTTTTAAGCTGGTTATCTACGGTATCGGCGCCCTATTCCTGGCCTCCATCCTCCTGGGCGGTGTATACCCCTCAGTAATTCAAAATCTGGTGGTCAAACCCAACGAACTCAACAAGGAAGCTCCGTTTATTGAAAACTCCATTGAATTCACTCGGATAGCCTATAACCTGAACAATGTGGAGATTGATAAATTCCCCGCCGGACAGCGACTTACCGCCGGCGATATTGAACAGAACCAGGAGTTGATTAATAATATCAGGCTCTGGGACTGGCGGCCATTAACAGAAACATATGCCCAGTTACAGGCTATTCGCCCTTATTACGTATTGAAAAACGTTGATATCGACAGATACACTATCAACGGTGAATACAGGCAGGTAATGCTGTCGGCCAGGGAAATGGACCAGTCCCAGCTTGCCGAAACTGCTCAAACCTGGATTAACCAGCGTTTGAAGTATACCCACGGCTATGGTATTACCATGAACCCGGTAAACCGGATGACTTCCGAAGGGCAGCCCGAATTTTTTATTAAAAATATCCCACCGCAGTCCAATGTGGATGTGGAAGTTAACAAACCGGAAATTTACTTCGGTGAACTAACCGATAATTACGTCATCGTCAATACCAAAGCCCCGGAGTTTGATTACCCCATCGGTGGCAATGAAAACGCCTACACAACGTATGAAGGGGAAAGTGGCGTAAATATAGGCGGCATGTTCCGTAAATTGATGTTCGCTTTGGTTATGGCGGATTATAAAATGCTATTGGCCAACGATATGACCCCGGACAGCCAGATGCTGTTTTACCGTAACATTAAGGAGCGGGTACCCAAACTGGCCCCCTTCCTCAAGTATGACAGTGACCCCTATATCGTTGTAGCTAAAGACGGTGCACTGCACTGGATGTGGGACGCGTATACTGTTTCGGACATGTTCCCTTATTCTGAAGCATTTAGCGGTCGCAACAACTACATCAGGAACTCGGTTAAAGTTGTAGTCAACGCATATACCGGCGTAGTTGATTTTTATATCGTGGATAACACCGACCCGGTAATTAAAACTTACGAAAAGGTTTTCCCCGGGGTGTTCAAATCGCTTGACCAGATGCCGGCAGATTTAAGGGAACATATTCGCTATCCCGTGGATCTCTTTAACATTCAGGCTGAAAAATATACCACTTATCACATGACCGATGTAGAAATGCTTTATAACCAGGAAGATAAGTGGAACCTACCCACTGAAAAGTATGGTAATGAAGAAACTGGGATGGAACCTTATTACGTCATCACCAAGCTTCCCGACAATGACCATTCGGAATTTGTTCTGATTTCGCCCTTCACGCCGAAGAATAAATCAAATATGATTGGCTGGATGGCGGCCAGGTCGGACGAACCTAATTACGGAAAACTTTTGGTTTACGAGTTTCCCAAACAGGAACTGATTTACGGCCCGATGCAGATTGAGGCCCGTATCGACCAGGATACGTATATTTCCCAACAAATTAATCTATGGAGCCAGCAAGGCACTTCGGTTATCCGGGGTAACCTGCTAGTAATCCCAATTAAAGACTCCCTACTGTACGTAGAGCCCCTTTATCTGCAAGCGGATACAAGCAAAATGCCGGAACTGCGCCGGGTGATTGTGGCGCACGGTGACAAGATCGTTATGGAACCCACTCTGGAACTGTCCTTGCAACAGATTTTTGGCGGTCAGGTGCCAGAGGACGATATTGGTAGAGTGGAAGATGATGATAGGCAGGAATCACCCGGTGGGGAAGCACCGTTAACCGAATTGAATGACCTGATTCAAAGAGCTAATGACTTGTATAACCAGGCCCAGACAAGGCTTCAGGCAGGGGACTGGACCGGCTATGGTGAATCGCTTGACAGGTTGCAGGAAACACTTGACGATATGGCAAATAAGGTGGAAGTCTGAAATAGTTAGCTTGGATTACCTGTAAAGTAAATGGACATAGCAAAT
>JAENYQ010000033.1 GCA_016841675.1 Desulfotomaculum sp. | reverse complement strand
CCCCTAGTTAAATGCGCCCATACAGTGGTTGGATTCATAGCAATGACATAAAACTACGTTGACATAAGATTGTCTGATAATAAATTTTAATCCCGCTGATGGTGCCGCAAATACGGCATGGGCACCTATCCCTTAGATATTTTTTCGGCCAGCTCATTGAGATAAACCCATCTTTCCATTTTTTCTTCCAGATGTTTTTCCAGACCATCCTTTTCTGCTAATAATTGCTGCAGGAGTACATAGTTGTCAAATTCTCGATCAATTTTCTCTTTCAAATTCTTAATCTCGGCCTCAATCTCAGCAATGATAGTATCTATTTCTACATATTCTCTTTGTTCATTATAAGTGAACTTTAACGGCTTTTCCTTTGTTTTAACGGCGACATTTTTGACCTTATCCTTATCCGCAATTTTATTAGCGGCGACATTAATTTGGCTATCAACACTCTTTTCTTTAAAATCGGTATAATTCCCCGGATACTGCACAATGCTTGCGTTCCCGGCAAAGGCAAATATTTTTTCAGCCATCCGGTCTAGGAAATATCGATCATGAGAAACAGCAATAACAGCTCCGTTAAAATCTTCAAGGTAATCCTCCAAAACAGCCAGTGTTTCTATATCCAAGTCGTTGGTTGGCTCATCCAGCAGCAGTATGTTGGGCGCTTCCATAAGTACTTTAAGCAGCATTAGCCTTCTTTTTTCCCCACCGGAGAGTTTCTCGATTAAAGACCACTGTAATGCAGGAGAAAATAAAAACCTCTCCAGCATCTGCGATGCGCTTATCTGATACCCATCGGCGGTGCTTAAATACTCAGCCGTTTCTTTGATATACTCTATAACCCTTAGACTGTCATCAATAGGCTGCACTTCCTGGGAGTACAGGCCAATCTTTACTGTTTCCCCCACTTCTACCGTACCACTGTCGGGCTTAAGCTTACCGCAGATGATATTTAAAAGGGTCGACTTACCGCATCCGTTTGGCCCGACGATACCAACCCGGTCATTCCTGAGCAACGAATAACTAAAATTATCTATTACCTGCATGTGATTATAGGATTTACTTATATTCTCCAAGGCAATTATTTTCTTACCAAGGCGGCTGGAAGCCACTGATATTTGTAGTTTTTCATCTATGGGAGTCCCATCCTGTTCACTTAACTTGTTAAAACGGTCGATGCGGGCTTTCTGCTTGGTGGTTCTGGCTTTAGCGCCCTTCTTAATCCAGGCCAGCTCTTTTTTTAGCAACCGCTGTCTTTTTATCTCGCTCGCTTCCGCTATTTCTACCCGCTCAATTTTTTTACCCAGGAAATAACTATAATTACCTTGATATAAATAAAGATGGCCATTTTCTAACTCAGCGATTTGATTGACCACCCGATCCAAAAAATACCGGTCATGGGTAATCATCAGCAGCGAACCTTTTCTCTTATTTAGATATTGTTCCAGCCAGTCAATGGTGTCATTGTCCAGGTGGTTTGTTGGCTCATCCAAAATAAGTAAATCAGCAGGGTTTACCAATGCGGCGGCCAGAGCGATTTTCTTTTTTTGCCCCCCGGATAAGGTACCTACTTGGGCATTAAGATCCGAACTGCCCAGCCTTGTCAGAATAGCTCTTGCTTCACTTTGGATATTCCAGGCACCCATTACTTCCATCTCGTGCGTAAGATTCGCCATTATATCGCTTGCCGGATCCGGTCTGCTGATGGCCTCTTCGTACTCCCTAATCAACTTCATTATCTTGGAGTTCCCTTTAAATACCTGCTCCAGTACCGTAGCCTCGGGATCAAAAACCGGGTTTTGGGGCAGGTATGCTATTCTAACTGCCTTGCCCTTAATTATATTGCCCGCGTCTGCTCTTTCCACCCCGGCGATGATCTGCAGCAGCGTGGATTTGCCCGTGCCATTAATCCCGATCAGGCCTATTTTATCCCCTTCATTTAGACCAAGATTGATATTGCTAAGCAGTTTTTTTTCACTGTAGCTTTTAAATATATTTTCAGCACTCAATATATGCATGGGTATCCCTTTCTGCACTTACTCCCCATCATTCCTGATGATATTATGCCACATCTATAATTTTAACACCTTTTGGCCCTATTTTAACAACAGCTTCTGCCAATCAAAAACAAAAAGGGGACAGGCATCTTTCTTCAAAAACCGAAAAAAGCAGCCTGTCCCCTTTTGGGTATACTTTCCTTAACAATAAAAAAAACATCCCTGGCAGGAATGCAATTCTAAGTATAAAATAAACTTTACTACACTATCACGCAATGGAAAAGAGTCAGTATTATTTTCCGAAAGGGTGACACCGGTGCATAAACACGAAATCATTGCAAGAATAAGAGAGTTATTTAAGTCTGGCAATATCTCTGAGCTCAGCCGAATGGCCAAAGAACTGCTGGTACAGAATGCTGATGTAACCTGCTGTCGGCACTGGCTGTCCCTGAGCCTGGCCGCCATGGTGTATGAAGAAGAGGCCTTGCCGAAAAGAATGCCTCTGATCACGGCCCTGGCCAGCCTTGATGAGAAACAGCAACCCCTGCACATTGAATACTGCCATGACCGGGAAGAAATTGCAGACGAACTGGGCAAAGCTAATAAGTGGACAGAACTTTTGTCTTTGCTTAGGTCTTCATTACTACGCTGGCAGTCGGATACTGAAAGCCCGACAGACCTGGTGTGGCTGACCAAATGTTTCAGAAAAACAAAAGAAAATTGCCGGTCATTAAAGGCAGAGTTAATTTTAAATATGTCCGGTGGGGGTACATTTAAAGCCAACAGCAGCAGTTACATGAACATTTTTGTGGTAGAAACCCTGTCAGCCGAGGCTAATGCGTGGCACCGCTGCCTGCGGGGCCCCGGCGGGGTTAATCTCTGCCTGGCCAACTTGTGGCTTTTTGCTGAAGAAGATTTTTTTGATGAATTCATGAGCTTATTGAACCAGGACCCGGTGGCCTACATGGCCCTGGTCAATGAGGCGGCAGAAAACCGGGGCAGCCAAGGGCTGGAAAACATCCTTCAGTTGGAAAACCTGCTGCAGGGTGTGCAGTCATCCCAGTACTGCCTGCTAAACTTCCTGCAGGAGTGCCTTTTGGCTGCGGCAGGATCTGCCCGGTCATTAAATGAGGTTAATTTAGCCCTGCTGCCCACCAGGGAGAAACTTGTGCCTCTTTTAAAAGACCTGACTGAAGAACCGGGAGCATCATAGTAAACAACTTTCCATACAATTTACCAATTTGTACTAACAATAGTAACGTCGGCAATTACATTTGTCGTCGTTAACCACCCCCTTCAGAACTCCTTGTTCATCTTTTTGTGTTTAAAGCTTTTTTTACGGCTGGTATAATCCTCTACCAGGTGGCCGTTGCCGATTAACTTGTACTTGTAAATAACCAACCCTTCAAGGCCTACCGGGCCCCTGGAGTGGATTTTACTGGTACTTATCCCCACTTCAGCCCCGAATCCATACCGGAACCCGTCGCTAAAACGGGTGGAACAGTTCCATAACACATTCCCTGAATCGACGTAGTCCATGAACCGGGCCGCTGTTTGTTTATCCCTGGTGATGATGCCGTCGGTATGTCCCGAACCGTAAGTATTGATATGGTCAATAGCCTCGTCCAGCCCTGCTACCACTTTTACGGCCAGCTTATAGTCCAGGTATTCGGTTTTCCAGTCCTCTTCCGAAGCCGGATGGGCCGGAATAACCGCCACCGTTTTAGGACAGCCGAATAATTCTACATTTTTGCTATCCAGTGCCTTCTTAAGCTCAGGTAAAAAAGCCGGGGCTATTTTTTCGTGCACCAGCAGGGTCTCCGTGGCGTTACAAACAGCCACATACTGCGTTTTAGAGTCTACGGCAATCTTAACCGCCATTTCAAGAGCTGCGTCCTGATCCACGTAACAGTGGCAAATGCCGTCAGCGTGGCCCATCACCGGAATGCTTGAGTTATCCATAATATAACGAACAAAATCATTGGACCCTCTAGGAATGATCAGGTCGATATACCGGTCCATTTTAAGCATCTCGTTAACGTCTAAACGCGTTTCCAGCAGCGCCAGCCAGTTAGCCGGAATGCCTGCTTCAGTCGTAGCCTTGACAATAATCTCAGCCAGAATTCGGTTGGTCTCCCTGGCTTCGGACCCCCCTTTTAACAGTACGCTGTTCCCGCTTTTCAGGCAAAGCGTGGATATCTGCACCAGGGCATCGGGCCTGGACTCAAAAATCACCCCGATTACCCCGATAGGGCAGGTCACCTTGTACAATTCCAGACCGTCATCCAGTTCGGTGGAAAGAAGGGTTTTACCGACCGGATCCTCTAGTTCAATCAGGCTGTGGATTCCGTCAACCACATCCTGGATTTTGGCCTCGTCAAATTTTAACCTCTTTAAAAGGGGCGCAGCCAGTTGTTCTTTTTCACTTCTTAATAAGTCTTCTTCATTGGCCCTGATAATTGCTTCCTTACTGTATTCTATGGCCTCTGCTATTTGAGCCAGGGCTTTATTCTTTAATTCCGTTTCAGCGGCGGCTAATTTAATGGAAGCTTCCTTTACCCGGCGGGCCAAATCATTCATGCTCATACCAATTCCCCCTTTAAGATATATCTTATCATTATATCAAATTACCTCAAAGGCTTTAAGAGAACATAACTCCCATGCCCTGTGGGACTCAATTATTTATTAAAATGGCTTTCTTTTCATCAAATTAATTTAAAATTATTGGCTTTTTCACAAAAGGTCAATAAGCTAAGCCAGAACCCTAATTCTGGAATATCTCAACTCTTTTATATTCTGGCTCCTGGCAGCTATATACTATCGCCTAAACCAAAAGAAGTATTAAGCAAATACACCTTTGGTTCTGCAAATGGATATACTCATTAAAACCAATAAACCATCTGTTTAATCATTAGGCAGTGTCTGAAGCACTAGAGGATAATCCAGGTTCAACCTTCATAAAACAAATGAACCTTTCTTTCTTCTTTAAACCAGTAAACTGCATTTATCCGCCCGACATTAATTTGTTGATTGTAATCCTGTTCATCAATACTAACGGTAGAAAATCGCGGGTTGGCTTTAAGGTCCCTCAACAAATTGCTGTAAAAAGTTGATATTACAAGCTTCTGATATGTACCACCAGCTATATAAGTATTGGAAGGACTGCTCTCATATAAGTCTCCGGTAAGCAGCTCCAAAAATGGTTCCAATTCACCCGGGTGGCAATTTATTGACACTAGCATACAGGCTGCTGATGGATGGTCAACTTCATTGAGATCCGGTATCCATTGGCTCATTATACCCGCCAATTCAGGGTAATTGGCCAGTTTAATAACAACAACGGCGCCAAGTTCGCGGCGGTATTTTTGCATCAGGGACGGCCAAATCCCGGGGAACATATCCAGATCGTTAAAGGTTGTGATTAGCCAATATTGGTCCTGCTCCACGGGCAACAGCCTCAGGTAAATGCCGCCCAGGACCGCTTTTTCTTCTTTATACCCCCCCAGAATGTAGGTAAGTTGGTAATTATCCAAATCTTTTGCGGACCGCTCCCCCACGGTGATGATTCTGCCGTCAGCCAGCACAAGTTCCAGACCGTACAGGCAGGCAGTAGGGCATTTAAAATCCGGTTCACCTTCATTGAAACAAGCAGCAACATTCTCGCCAACGGTTGCATTTTTATGCCGGCAATTCACCCCTGGAAATCTACAACCTGTTTCTTGGGTCGCGTTAATTATTTGGTCCATTCCGGCCGCTGGCTGGGCAGTGATGGTACCACTTTCACGGTCAAATTTAATTTGATTCATTCTCTCCAGCGATATCAAAATATCCGTTTGACCAACAGCCTCAGTAGTAGGGCCCACTGTATACCCAACTGCTTTAGCAATCAATTCCGCCTGCGCAGCCAGCGCAAATATGCCGGCTATTTCTTCGCTTGAAGACGGCCTGGCTACAATGCTTTCCTTACCCGTAGTAACATTTGGTTCACCCAGCAGGGATATAAGCTGTTGGGTTATCAAAGCTAGTTTCTCAGCCATTTTAATGCTCCTTCCCGTCTGTTTTTAAGTCCTTGAGGGCCTGTATTAATTGGGTCACCACTGTAGGCGCGTCGCCTATAATACCAAGATCGGCCACTTTAAAGATTTGGGAATCGGCGTCTTCATTGATGGCAATGATGTACTCGGAGGTGAGAATGCCGGCCAGGTGCTGTATTTTACCGGATACTCCGGCCGCGATATATACTTTCGGGGATACTGTTTTACCTGTCAGACCTACCTGGCGGGCGAATGGTGCCCACCCGGCCTCAACAGCATCCCTGGTAGCACCCAGTCCGGCACCCAGCAAAACGGCCAGCTCTTCCAACTGCTGATAATTCTCTTTACTCTTCATCCCTTTACCACCGGCAACAACAAGATCGGCATTTTCCAGGTTAATATCGTTTTCTTCATTGTGTCTGAAGGATAGCAAGGTTTCCGGCCACGCATTAGCGGTATCATATTGCTTAATCATCACTTCACCTTGTCTGGTATGGTCAAATCCGTCAGGTTTTATAGAACGCGGCCGGACAGTGGCCATCTGCGGCTTAGTGCGGGCGGTTTTTATGGTGGCCATGATATTGCCGCCGATGGCCGGGCGGGTTTGCAATAGCAAGTTGTCTTTGGGATCTATATCCAGTTCCGTACAATCTGCGGTCAGTCCCGTGGCCAGCCTGGCAGCTGTTATGGGCATAATAGTTCTGCCAAAGGTGGTCGCCGGAGCGATCACTATGCCGGGCTGTTCGGCGCGGATAATCTCCACCAGTAGACGAGCTGCAGGGGTGGCCAGAATACCGTCCGGCCTGCCGTTAGTCACCGCCAATACGCGGTCCGCGCCCCAATGGATTAGCTCTTGAAAATTTCCCTGTTCGATGCCCAGCACTACACAGTCAACCTGTACGCCCAGCTTGTCGGCGAGCTTTCTACCCCAGGTAAGCATCTCCCAAGTCAAGTCGTGCACTTGTTGGCTGCGTATTTCCGCCAATATCATCACACTCTGCTTAGACTCCATAGCGATCACCTTTTTCTGTCAAACTACGGCTCTTAAGCACCTTGATAATAGCCTCGGCCGCACCGGGCAGCTGTTCTTTGGTATCAGCGGTGTAAAAGGTAGTCTGTCTGGACAGTTTGGGGGTGAATATCTTGACCACCCGGGTTGGTGATCCCTTTAAGCCCATTGTACCATCTTCAAGGGCCAGGTCTACAGGTCCCCACACAGGAAACTTTTGTTTCTTGGCCAAGATATAGCCTTTTATCGTAGGCAGGGGCGGGTTGTTGATGTCCTTGACCACAGTTACCAGTGCCGGCAAATCTGCCTTAATCTCTTCGATGCCGTCCTCCACCATGCGCCGGGCAATAATATGCATATCATTAACTTCTAGCCGGTGTACAAAGGTGAGCACCGGCATGTCCAGCAGCGCTGCTGTCATGGGACCGGTTTGCCCGGTTTCCCCGTCGGTAGCTTTCTCCCCGGCCAGAATCAGGTTAGTATCACCGATTTTACGTATCGCCGCTGCCAGGACCCGGGAAGTGACCAGGGTATCCGACCCGCCAAAGGCTTTGTCCGAAAGCAAGATTCCTCTATCAGCACCCCTGGCGCAGGCCTCCCGTAGCACCTTCTGCGCAGAAGGTGGGCCCATAGTTAGGGCTATAACCTCGGTACCAGGGTGTTTTTTCTTGATCATAACAGCTTCGGTAACGGCATGTTCATCCAGCGGGTTCAATATGGTTTCGCCCGCATCACGGATCATTACCCCTGTTTCAGGATTCATGCGGGTATTTGCTGTTCCGGGTACTTGTTTGATCAGAACAATTATTTTCATCACTAAACCCCTCCAATCTGGAAAAGTCTTGACCAGGTTATATCATATGTAAATAGTTTAATGGCTATGGCTACCGGATGCTTTGATATTGCTCACATTCGAGAGCCTAGAGGCTATAAAAAAAAAGCTACTAAGCATTTATTATAAACATTAATAATTATTTAAACATGACATTTTTCTTAAGATATAATTAAGTTATTCTTCCCACTGAAAAGTAGGGGTCAGTCTTGAATTGTCGGGAAAAAATGTATCGCTCGCAAGCCAGTGGCGGTTTAGAGATTGCAGGCGTCCTGTGTTGCCGCAGAGGGTGATGGTTACCTGGTTGTTAAGTACCGGTATTCCGTTGACAGTTTCAATATAAATGTAAGTCTGACTCCATTTTGCGCCGGGCAGGGGCGTAACGGATGTGATAGTTTTCCTATAATCACGGGGCAGGGCGCATTCCAGTTGAACCATGCGTCCGACTCGGTGGGGTAGGCAAATCTCAAGTAAGTGGTTCGCGTGGGAATCCAAATTTTCCAACGATGGTATGGTGGCATTTTCTAGCGTATCGTTAGAATCGCAGTTAATAAACCATACCTCGCCGTTGCCGCCGTCCAGCCTGATATGAGCTTCACCAAGTTTACCCGCAAAACGCAATTCCCACAAATCAACTCCTAAACCGTTTTTGCAGTCCAAGAATTTTTTTTTAACTTGAACAACTTCATATGGCCAGTTTAAAAAGCCAAGAATTTTTCGACCCCGATTTAAAGCCTCATCCCTGTTCAAACCCGTACCCGATACTGAACAGGGCACATCCCCTTTATCCGGTTTGAGAAGGTTATTATTTATTGCTGCTGCGTCCATATTTGTACCGAAGGTATCAATTAAACACCCGGTCAAGGCGTCTATAGTGGCCGATTTTATATCATTTGATGGTACCTTTGTTAGGTCGGTTTTACAATGCGGACAAATCCATTTACCGGATACGGTAGCGCTAAAGCTATCCTGATTACAATTTGGACACTTCTTTTTGACCATCTCTAACCTCTCCTTTACTCTACGTTCATTATTATTTATGGTTCAGTTTAGACTGGACCGGGAACAATTTATATTCTTGTATGGAAGTAGCCAACACGTTAAAATGATATGAACCTCAAAGAAACATCATGTTTCCTTAGTCTTTAAAGATATCATCTAAAGGAACCCCATAATAAACGGCTATTTTTTTTGCCAGCATTAGTGACGGTGACCTGACACCTCTTTCTATGGCACCCAACATCTGCGGCGTTATACCCAGTTGCTTTGCCACTTTTGACCGTGGCCTGTCACCTCGGAGTTTTATAAGCACCACCCTTTCACCCATATAACCCCTCCTTCTTTAATCCAAGACTCCCATTTCTTATGTTACTAGAAACATCATGTTTCTGTCAATACTATTAGAAACTAATTGTTTCTTTAGTGGAATGGAAACTGATTGTTTCTTATAATACTGTAAGGTGATAAAAAAATGTTACAAGATAATGTTTTCGGTCGACGTCTAGCCGCTTTACGAAAAGAAAAAAACATCAGCCAGTACAAGCTGGCTGAATTACTCATGTACTCACGGGGTCAAATTGCCAATTACGAGCAGGGAAAACGCAAACCTGACTTTGAAACACTTGGCAACTTCGCAGACTTTTTTGGGGTGTCCATAGATTACCTGCTTGGGCGCACCAATATCCGCCAATCATTAAATAACATTGATATGCATTACATTATCCGCAATGAAAACATTCGGTTAAGCGTAGGTGAAGTTCCGCTTTCACAGGAACAACGCCTTGCCGTATTGCGAGCGCTGGAAAACCCGGCAATCTTTCAAACGTTAAAGCCAGTTCTGGGTCAAATACACGCCGGCATACCCATACTGGCCGAACAAAACTGGGAAAGCCAGGTAGAAATACCTTCGCACCAAAAGGTCGACTTTGTCCTTCGCGTTATCGGCAACAGTATGATTTATGCAGGGATCAACTCCGGCGACTTGGCCCTATTTAAACAGAGCTCGATCGCCCAAAACGGTCAAATTGTGGCCGTCGGCATAGAAGATACCGTCTGGAATGCATATCTTAAGTTGTACATACAAAAGGAAGAGCAGGTTTTGCTTCGTTCGGCAAACCCTGACTACGAGGACATCGAGTTTGGCCCCCAACACCGCATCGTCGGTGTCATGGTGGGCCTAATCAGGGAACAGACACCCTGCTTGGGAGATTACTTGAACATGCTGCAGCTAAAACGTACCAATAACAAGCAGTGGGTTGAAATTATTGAAGCAGCCGGAACCTACAGTATAAAACCGGAAAAAGTCAAAGCCATACTGGATATGCATTGGGAATTAAGCAAAAAATGAGCCGCACCAACAGTGCAGGCTCAGAAGATGCCGGAAAATAATGCATACCACTCGCCCACCCGAGATTTCCTGCTCATTTTATCCATCATAGAACAGCGGAACACCCCATAGAAGAATTAATAAACGAACCAACAATTGGATATTCAAAAGAACTCTCCAAACTGCCGGTGACCCGTATCGAATTTATTTATGAATTTATTACGGAAAATGAGGCCGGAATAATTATTGCCCGTTCACAAGGGCAAATCGTTCCGGCATACCAGAAAAACAGCCTTCTGATGACAAAAGAGCAACTGTTTACTAGGCTATCTGAAATTGAATGACAACTACTGAACTCCAACTTATATAAGTTGGAGTTCAGTAGTTTAGGAATCATCAGATAAAAAAGTCAGCTGTTTAAACTGACTTTTCAATGGATTAGACGTTTACGTACTAAATTATCTTAACTAGATTATTATAGTAGTCCCGTCAAATTTTGTTAATGAGAAGCCGCTAAAATCTTCATTGTAGGTTTTCCTATAATCCTGCAGGATCCCTATTGCTACAGATTCACCCAGCAATAGCCCTTCTCCGTCGGAGCGGTAGTGTACACCTGCGGCATTACGGCCAAGACCGACATTGGCGGCAAGCTTGTTCAGTTCCCCACCCACCGTTAGAGGTGGTCCGGTATAAGGAAGCAGCGAAAGACCGTCAGCACTGGCCGTGACCGGATTGGGAATAATGAACGATTCCTTGAAAAAGGCTTTTAGCATGGTTGCTCCCGCCCCGGCAACGCAAGCGTGGCCGGCGGGATAGGCCGAATGGGTGGGACAGCCCTCTGAATAGGCTTGGGGCAAAAGGTAGGAACCATATTTGCTGAATACATCGGCAACCGCCTGGGAGTCAAACAATTCCTGGTTAATTGGGTAGCTGGCGGCGCCAGTCAAGACATTATGAACCCGTCCGCCAAACTCCTCGGGCCGAAGCCGGCGGTGGACCAGCCATTTTTGGAACCAAGCGGCCTCGTCCGCTGCCCGGGTCGCCCGGGCTACAAAGTCTAAAATATGTGGGGCACCGAAGGTGACAAAAGCATTCTGGGTTGCCGAACGCAGGTAGGGGTTGGTTGGAGCCAGTGCCGCCGGTCCAAAACTAAGCAGAATTTGAGCTGCGCCAAGAAAACCTTGGAAGGTGAAATCGCGGTGATTCCATTCACCAAGATCGCGACCGTTACGAAGATAACGAGGCGTGGGGTCGAATTCATTCGGAGTGGCCGGAGAAGTTCCGTTCTGGGTGTTCAACCATTGCTGATAATCTGTCATGTAATCGACGCCTGCCGCTGTAGTGCGATATCGCTGGATAATCGTAGTGGCCCCGAAGGGTATATCCTTCCACAAGAACTGTGTAATATAAGGTCCCACCAAATCACCGGGTGTATTCCCGCGGAAAAGGGTTTCCGTAGTAACCATGCCATTGTTCTTTGGACCGCGAAAGTCCGAGAAGTTTGATAGATCAGCTGCTGCAGCGAGAGTCAGCACATTGGTATCGTAATGTGCAAAAGGCACATCCCTTGTTAGGGCCAGCCAGTAAAGTTCGGCCACCTCACCGGCACTCCAGGCACTGCTAAAAGGCGGCGGCACCTGCATGCCCAAATGATGGGAATCTGGCCCCGCCAACTCGAAAGCATAAGCAGCCTGGGGATTGGCTAACTTGGTGACACCACCCAAGGGTATAAATTCAAAATCGTCCGGGTCACCGGTTGATAAAGCCCTAATCAAGTCCCTATAAGCATTGAGGTTAACTTCACCGAGGTGATTGTGCGGTAATCCTTTGGAAAAACTGGCAATCTTATTGGGGTACAGGAATTCATCACCGTTACATGGATGCCCCGGAAGTGGGAGATTTTTTTGAAAAAGAGCTGCATTCTGGCGAATTAAAAATGCCTCTTGACGACGTTTACGCGCACTTGTCGGTCCTATTTCGCATGATTCTTCCAGATTTAAGTTCGTATTTGCTGCTCCTACTAGATTAATATCTTTTGTTTCATGAGCTAACAAGAAATTATCGCTCATTTAAAGATCCTCCCTTTTAAGGTATATTTTTCTATTTAATCCATTATTTATATTATGAAATAGTAACCTTTTGGTTACTGAAATAGTTGTTTTTAACGTTGATTAGCCAGTGTTGACTCCCAGATTTATTCAAAATAGGGCCATTTTTTGAACTATCTTAGAAAAATATTTCCACAACAAAAACCCGCCACTGTTAGGAAGGATTATTTTACCATCGCACTTCGGAGCGGGGCGGTTAAATTCTCCGCTGATTATAGATTTGCTCCAATGTACGCCAGGGCGTAAAGAGAACCAGGTGAGCACCACAGATTACCTGCTTGAGCGCACCAATATCCGCCAATCATCAAATAGCATTGATATGCATTGGGAATTAAACAAAAAATGAGCCGCACCAACAGTGCAGGCTCAGAAGATGGGGAATTTGGTTCTTCAACAGAATACTATTGATCAAAATCAATGTACAAATCTACAATCTCCGATTGTGTGCCTATCCGGACGGGCGGACCCCACGTACTGTAACCAGAGGTGACAATTACCTGCAGGCTGTCCTTGGCCAAATACCCGTAGTCCACCTCAAAAATCCTTTTGGTGAACAACCGGTTGGGAAAGAACTGACCTTTGTGAGTATGACCGGAGAGCTGCAGGTCAACACCGTTGTCTTCTGCTTCCGCCAGCGATACAGGTTGATGGTCCAATAATATAATGGGCTTATTCTTGTCCACGCCCTGCATTAGCTCACGCAAACCTTTACGTTTGTTATGAACGTCATCCCGGCCCACTATATAAAAGCTCTCCAACTGAATTGCTTCATCTATAAGTATCTTGATATTCGCTTCTTCATAAACGGCCAAACTCTCACTTAGATTATTGCTGTAATATTCATGGTTTCCCACCACACCATAAACACCATATTTGGTTTGAATGCCCTTTAATGTTTCTTTTTCCTTTCTAAGAACATTTATATCCCGGTCATCAAAGATATCTCCGGCCAAGAACACAATATCCGGATTAAGGCTGTTAATATCCTCAACCATATTGGCCACGTAGCCGCTGCCCTTGGTTTTGTTGATATGGGTGTCGGAAAGCAAGACTGCATGAAGGCTGGCTGCATTTTTGGGAATTTCTATTTCATAAGACACTAACTGCACTTTTTTAGCCTGCACTGAGCCAACAATAATAATGATTATGATGAGCAAATAGCAACCGATAAGCACAGGTTTATACTCAATTATGATGCCCAGCACCGCAACAATAGCTGCGTAATAAAAAAACACCAACCAATAGTTGCCCACTAGTTCGAGCAAACCGAAATGTCCAACCCGGCTTAAAAGTGGTGTGGCGGCAAGAATACTAAAAATCAGCGTAAAAGCTATCACATTAATCCTCAATAAGTCATGGAGCTGCCTGGCAATCAACCAGCTTACAAGAATATATATAACCATTATCAGGGCAAACCAGGCTCTCATCGCAAGCTCCTTAGGTCTTAATGTTATAGAACTGTAATACCCCTTGCACAAGCGGCGCTACCCGGGGTCATTTTAATCACACACTAAACAAAAGGCAAGGCGTACCATTGCAGCTTGCTTATAAATGAGGAGTTATATTTGCGGCAGCCTGGTCAAGGTGATTCTGCTCAGACAAAGAGCGTGGTCTTAAGATGTCAAGACCATCCAAACTACGGACCACTTTAGCTCCTACCGGTAAAGCTCCCATGACAACCTGCTCCCACGGTGTGCCCAGTACTGATTCCAGAATAGCTATGGCGCCTCGATCATCCTTAGTCCGGATCAATCTGCCGCACCCCTGCTTTAATTTGAGGCCCATTTCGGGATAGTCCACCGCGATCACCGGGTCAAGCCCCTGTTCAGCCGCCTCGCGCCTCCGGGCTTCGAGCAATGGATCCTGCGGCGGAAAAGGCAGCCGCCAGATTACCAGTAGGGACAGTGCTTCACCGGGCACATCAATGCCCTCCCAGAACCCGGATCCAACCAGCACCGACGAGACTTCTTCCCGGAATTTTCGGACCAGATATCCCCGCTCCGCACTATCTTCCCAGAGAAATTCATAGGGCAACTGGTATTCTTTTAGTCCGGACCGAATTTTACGCACATCGGAAGGAGCATTGGTCAGCACCAACGCTCGCCCCCGGGCCAGCCGCAATAAAGAAGCCAGCCGCTTCAAGGCCTTGGGGAACCAGTTTTGGGCGTCGCCTTTAGGAAGCCGGTGCGGCAGATAGACTAAAACCTGCTTATCAAAGTCAAAGGAACTGCCCACAGACGAGCTTGACGGCTCCTGCACACCAAGGGTGCGCGCAAAGTAACTGAAATCTCCTCCGGTGCTGATGGTGGCCGAAGAAAACACCACAGGCTGCTTCCTGGCAAAAAGGTGCTTATTCAACATACCGCTGAGATCCCTGGGCACCACCCAGAAACTCTGTTCATCCCGGTCGGCCCAGACAATAACATCTTTACCCTCGTTGATGCAAAAACGTTCCAGGGCCAGCATTGCCCGTTCCACCATCGCCTCATATGCCTGCATGCAGGTATATGAAAGAGATTGGATATGCAGTTCTTGTTCATTCTGCAGTTCGAAATGCAAGGTTACCAGAGCACTCCGCAGGGTATCTGCTGCTTTTAGCAACTCATCACTAATCTGCACAGTCAGCCGGTCCGTTCGCTCATCCCCGCTGGCTGACCGGTAAAGGAGCTTGAAAAACTGCGAGTTCGCCTTATCCATGGCAAAGACAATGGAAATCAGAGAGGTTCTAGCTCCCTGGACCTGCTCAATGGCGGAGAGCATACCGTCAATATCCTCTTGAACCACCTGCCGACCCGCTCTTAACGCTGCAGGAAGCAACACCTTATGCCCTTCATCAAAGATTACCGCCGAGTAATTAGGCAGTAGGGGCAGCTTACCGTCAGCCTCCCGCTCGTCCCGCGTCCACAGGTCATCAAAGAAAATACCGTGATCGCATACAATCAGGTCCACAGCCGCACGGTAATGCTGCCTGGCCTTGACCAGCCTACAGAACCCCCGGGAGGGACACGTATCGCAGGACATGGCCTCATCCCAGGCCACCTGTGTCCACACCCGGTCCGGTACGTGGGGCATCTCGGAGCGTTCACCCCGCCCGGTTTCTCCTGCCCAATGCAGCACACTGGTTAGCGCTTTGCTTGGCCGGGCAAAGAGGGGATTATGAGATTCGTTTACTTTTACGTCACAAATGTACTGGCGTGGGTCCTTGGCCATGCGAGCATCGATTTCCAGGCCCAGCAAGCGTGACAGCTTTTCGATATCTCCCTTGGGCCCGGCAAGCTGTTCCTGAAGCGCCGTGGAAGCGCAGGCTATTATAACGGGCTGTCCCTTAAAACGGGCATAAGCAACTGCGGTAAGTAAATAAGCAAAGGTTTTGCCGGTACCCAGTCCGGCTTCGGCAAAATGCACCTTTCCTCTACAAACGGCCTCGGCAAGCTGAAAAGCCGTATAAACTTGCTCCTCACGGATTTCATATCCACAGCCCGGCAGAATATCATAAAATACCTGTCCAATCCACTCCGTAAGCCTAGCCGTAAAATCGTGTTTACCGTGATATGTAAATGGTAACTGTGATTTAATAGCGCACATATTGATTCCCCGCTTTCCAAAAGTTTAAAGGCTAATGAGAAGCAATGATTCTAGCTAGTTCCCACTGAAAAACTCAATTTCGGTGAGGTTTTGTGTTATCGGAAGGATGCATAGGAGCTTAATTCAAAGAGCGAGAGAGCTGGAGGAAAAGCGCCGGAGCTAGACTTTCGTGCCCGCAGGGCGCGAGTTCTCCGGCGTCCGTAAGCGAATGAGCTCGTTCAAGTATAAAAGCGAGTGGCATCCTGTAGATAACACCAAACCCTAGCCTAAGAGCTATTTATAATAAATATTGTTATATTTGTACTCTTTTAGGTGTTTTTTTCTTTCACTCCTTGACATACATAATAATATGTGATAACATTACTATGTAGAATGTGCACAGTTAACTACTAAGCCATAAAATTTATTATATATAATTTTTACATAAAAGTAAAGCACTATTTAAGCCCTTGCGCCATCCAGGTGTCAAGGGCTTAATTTATGCATCGTCTATTAACTACTACCACAGCCTTGTACCACATTATGCCCGTTCTGGGAAAAATACGTCCAGGCTACCATAACCACTATTTTATATCTGATAGAAAAATTATTTTGATGCCGGAAAATTCATCGTTGGTTTAAGGCTCTGCTGACTTTTAGCTTGTCGAGCAAAAAGCAGGTAAACGACAAGGGCAAGCGTCGACGGGATAATTACCGTCAGATACATTAATTCGTAACCGAGGTATTGGGCAACAAAACCCCACAAAACTGAGCCCAGACCCAAACCTAAATCTAGAAATAAGAAGTAAGTAGCGGTGGCAGCCCCGCGCCGTTCCGGCGGTACGTAAGAAACGGAAAGAGCCTGCGTAGTGGGTTGGACGGCACCGAAACCGACTCCGTAAACCACGCCGGCCAAAATAAATACAGGCAAAGTATGAGCTAAAAAGATAATTACCAAAGTCAAGTTGCAAAGTATTAACCCGGGAATTATAACAATACCGTATCCATGGCGGTCGGCCAAACGGCCTAAAATGGGGCGGGAAACGGCAATACTAATAGCGTATACTATAAAAAAAAGACCGATATCATTTACTTGGCGGAGTTGGCCGTACAGGGCCAGGAATGAAATAATAGCTGCATAACTAAATGCAACAAAAAACATCATCAGTGAAGGAGGCAGGGCTCTTTTTTCCAAAAGCGTCTTTAACGCGGCTGGAGCTTTGGCCACTTGGTTTTCGTTTCGATTATTTATTAATAGTGCAAATAAGAAAGATAATAACACAAATCCAGAGCAGACATAAAACATGAACTGAAAGCTGTAACGCTGCATTAGAAAAAGAGCTAAAGCGGGACCCAGCGCCATTGCTACGCTTAGGGACAGACCATAATAACCCATCCCTTCAGCTAAACGCGGTTTAGGGATAATGTCGCTGGCCAGAGTGCCGGCGGCTGTGTTGCAATAAGCCCAGCCCAGACCCTGCACAAAACGGGCCGGCAAAAGGACCAATAGGGTGGGTGCCAAATTAAAGGCCAGATTACTGCATAAAAAGATGGCCGAACCGGACAAAAAAACACTCTTACGTTTACCAGTGTCAATTAAGCGTCCGGCGAAGGGACGGAACAGCACGGCAGACAGAAGGAATACACCCATTGCCAAACCGGTTAGGGCATCCTCTCCAGTTATTTCTTTAATGTAGACAGGCAGCGAGGGTATCAACATATAGAAACTAACATATACTGCAAAGTTAGCTGCTATAAGTAAAATGAAATTTTTTGTCCATAAGCGTTTAGGCAATTCTGACAAATTGGCAACTCCTTTAGCGCGGTTGAAGTAATACGGCGCCTTCATTTCCATGGAAATTTACAAGCTATACTAACACTAATATACCTTTTTGTTGCATTGGTTGTCACTACTATATTTGTCTAACTACAATTGGCTAAATTTTTATCAAATTTCGTAGTGATATTGTGCATGTCTTAATTTTAGCATTTTGCCGCAAAATAATGATCAGACATCCTTTATCAACATCAATTACTAGACTCTTATGTGATATAATGCTGTGGTAGTTTTAACACACAAAAAATATATTAAGGCGGTATTCAATTGATCAGTACAAACAATGTAAGTTTAAGATATGGTGACAGAAAACTATTTGACAATGTTAATATAACGTTTACTCCTGGCAATTGTTACGGATTAATAGGTGCCAATGGATCAGGCAAATCCACATTTTTAAGAATCCTTTCCGGGGATTTGGAACCCAGCACGGGGGATGTAAGCATTACACCCGGTGAAAGGCTGGCGGTATTAAAACAGGACCACTTTGCATTTGACCAATATGACGTGCTGTCAACTGTAATCATGGGACACGCCAGGCTTTACGCCATTATGCTGGAAAAAGATGAATTATACGCCAAAGAAAACTTTTCTGATGCCGATGGCCTTAAAGCTTCTGAATTAGAGGGTGAGTTTGCCGAACTAAACGGCTGGGATGCAGAATATGAGGCGGCATTCCTGCTTTCTGGATTAGGCATTTCCGAAGCTCTGCATCGAAAAAAAATGCAAGAATTAAAAGGTACCGAAAAGGTAAAAGTGTTACTCGCCCAAGCATTATTTGGCCATCCCCACATATTACTATTAGACGAGCCAACAAACCACCTGGATATAAAATCTATTGTCTGGCTGGAAAATTTTCTACATGACTTTGCCGGCACGGTTATTGTGGTCTCCCACGATAGGCATTTTCTAAATCAGGTTTGTACCCATATTGCGGATATAGATTTTGGTAAAATTAAAATATTTGTCGGCAACTATGATTTCTGGTATGAATCCAGCCAGCTAATACTTCAGCTAGCCAGGGACAAGAATAAGAGGCTGGAAGAAAAGGCCAATGATTTAAAAGAATTCATTAAGCGATTCAGTGCCAATGCTTCTAAATCAAAGCAAGCAACTTCCCGCAAAAAACAATTAGAGAAACTTACTTTAGAGGATATCCAACCATCTTCAAGAAAATATCCTTTTGTTGGGTTTAAGCCGGAGCGAGAAGCAGGGAACGATTTATTAACCGTTGATAGTCTTTGTAAAACAGTCAATGGCCATAAAGTTTTAGACAATATTAGCTTTACAGTAAACAAAGGCGATAAAATAGCTTTTGTTGGCCCGGATGAAAATGCTAAAACCACTTTATTTAAAATTCTAATGGGTGAACTAGAGGCTGACAGCGGATCATATAAATGGGGAGTTACCACATCGCAATCTTATTTTCCCAAGGATAACTCCCACTACTTTAACAATGTTGAGTTAAATTTAATTGACTGGCTGCGCCAGTTCTCTACAGATTTAACCGAAACCTTTGTCAGGGGTTTTCTGGGCCGAATGCTATTTTCGGGAGATGAGGCACTTAAGGAGGTCAGTGTTCTCTCAGGCGGGGAAAAGGTGCGCTTAATGTTTACCATGATGATGTTAAGCAACGCCAATGTTTTAATTCTAGATGAGCCAACCAACCACCTGGACCTGGAATCGATAACCGCAGTCAATAATGGACTAATAGCATTTGGTGGGACCATCCTTTTTGTATCCCACGACCACCAGTTTATTCAAACTATTGCCAATAGAATCATCGAAATTACCCCCAACGGGTTAATAGATCAGCGGTTAACCTACGATGAATACTTGGAAAAAATGAGTCATTAACTTGGCTACTTGCCATCTTAATTAATTTTTCAGTGCCCTCGTAAAACCTTATCTTTTTTATATAGATTTCCGGTCGCAGACCACCCGGATTAACAAAACAAGGAGGAAGATAATTTTGCGTTTATTCCCTATCATCATGGCCTTGTTTGTAACAGTATTACTGGTATCAAACACGGTGGCAGTAAAGATAACCCATATTGGCCCTTTTTATTTTGACGGGGCGACAATCCTTTTCCCAATAGCCTATATCTTCGGCGACATATTGACCGAAGTCTATGGCTATAAGCGCAGCAGAGTTGTTGTTTGGACCGGTTTTTTAGCCTGCATAATCATGTCATTTATCTACTGGCTGGTTGGCATATTGCCTTCTGCCGAGGATTGGTCCGCCCAAAGCTCGTATATGGCCATTTTGGGCCAAACGCCCAGGATAGTAACCGCCAGTATGGCTGCTTATTTGTGCGGAGAATTTATTAACGCTTATATACTGGCGAAGATGAAGGTAGCTACCCGGGGACGCTATCTATGGAGCAGAACCATCGGGTCTACCATAGTTGGGCAGGGTGTAGATACAGTAATTTTTGTCGTTATCGCATTTGCAGGGGTTATACCGGGGAACTTGTTGTTATACATGATCCTGTCAAATTACATTTTTAAAACAGCCTTTGAGGTATTAGCCACCCCTCTGACCTATGCGGCAGTTGGCTATGTAAAAAAAGTAGAGTCCGTTGACCACTTTGACAAAGACACCAATTTCAATCCCTTTCGTGTTTCATTTAAAGATATTGGTTAGTTTTTACAAACCAAAAAGGGGACAGGCATCTTTTTTCAAAAACCGAAAAAAGTAGCCTGTCCCCTTTTAGATGCTTCGCTGCGCTCAAAAGTGACACGGACTTAGAATTTTTCAGTTGTACCCAGGTGCCTGGCTTTTTTTTTGCCCTTTCCACCTGAAAAAAATTTGTCTTTATGATGTGCCGTATATTTTTAACGCTGCTTGTCATTCTAATAAAATGTTAACAATAATTTTAAGCTGATAAAAGGTGGCGTGAAAACTGTACCATCGAAAAAACATAGAAGAAATATTTGAGGAATTTAATTCTAGCCCCAATGGGCTTACAGACGAAGAAGTTGCCAAGAAGCTGGAAAAATACGGCCCCAATTCCCTTGAAGCCGAGGAAAGGACCAGCCCGCTCAAAACACTACTGCGCCAGTTTGCCGACCCCCTTATTTATATTCTGCTGATAGCGGCCGCATTTACCGCCTTCATTCAGCATTACATAGATATGTGGGTGATCCTGGCGGTGGTTATTGTTAACGCTGTCATCGGTTTTACCCAGGAAATGAAGGCCGAGCAGGCTATCCGCTCTCTGGTGGCCCTTTCCGCCCCCCGGGCCAACCTGATACGTAACGGGCAAAAAATTGAACTGGACAGCGCCGAACTTGTGCCGGGAGACGTTGTCACCCTTGCCTCGGGTGCCCGCATTCCGGCCGACCTGCGCTTTTTTGAAACAAACAGGCTGGAGATTGATGAATCTGCCCTCACCGGCGAGTCCTTCAACGTGATTAAGGAAACAGGTCCCATAATGGAGCACCACCCGGCCCTGGGAGACATGCGCAACATGGCATTCATGGGCACTTTGGTAATATCGGGCCGGGCCAAAGGGCTGGTGGTGGCCACAGGGCAGGCCACCGAACTGGGTAAAATCTCCGAGCAGGTGCAAAAAGTCAAGCCCGCACCAACGCCGCTGCAGGTGCAACTAGGGCGCTTCGGGCGCTGGCTTGGTTACGGCATTCTGGCTATTTCCACCCTGGCTGTGCTGCTGGGGCTTGCCTTGGGGCGCCCGCTGCCCGATATGGTGCTGATTGGCATTGCCCTGGCCGTCGGTGCCATCCCCGAAGGTTTGCCCGTCGTGGTAACCATTACCCTGGCCATCGGGGTTAACCGCATGGCGGGCCGCCACGCCATTGTGCGCCGTCTGAACGCAGTAGAAACGCTTGGTTCCACCAACGTAATTGCTTCCGACAAAACCGGCACCCTGACTAAAAATGAAATGACTGTCCAGTCCATTGTCATCGGTGACAATCTTTATCAGGTATCCGGAGTAGGTTATGAACCCATAGGTGAGATTTACGACTCCACAGGGGAACGGGTAAAATTGAAGGAGCACCAGGCACTGGAACTTTGCCTGCGGGCCGGGCTGCTGGCCAACGAGTCAAAACTGGGTTTTAGCCCGGAAAGGCACTATTACCCTGAGGGAGACCCCACCGAGGTGGCATTAATCGTGGCCGCCAATAAGGCCGGTCTGGACACCGAGATCCTTAATGATGTTTATAACAACCTGGATGAGATTCCCTTTGAATCAGACCTCATGTACATGGCCTCTTTACAACAAAACAAGAAGAACGGTGAAAACCTGGTTTTTGTAAAGGGTGCACCCGAGCGGGTACTGCAAATGTGCTCTACGGTCATAACCGGTACCGCAGGTACCGAAAAGCCCCTGGAAGACCGGGAGGCCGTTTTACAGCACTACCATAACCTGGCCAGGGAAGGGCTGAGGGTGCTCGCTCTAGCTTACCGGCGCGAGCCCGCAAGCACAACTGCAATTGACCCTGCCAAACTTCAGGAAGGCTTGACCCTAATAGGAATGCAGGGGATGATGGATCCGCCCCGGGAAGAAGTTTTCCATGCCATGGCTCAGGCCAAAAGGGCTGGGGTACGTGTAATTATGGTTACGGGCGATCACCAAGTAACAGCCATAGCCATTGCTAAAAAACTAGCCATGGTGTCGGGAGATAACATCCCCACTTTAACTGGTAAGGATCTAGAAGAAATGACGGACGAGGAATTGTATAACAAGGTGCGTTATGTAAATATATTTGCCCGGGTCGCCCCTTTGCACAAGTTAAGAATCGTGCAGCAGCTAATCAAAAGAGGCGATGTGGTTGCCGTGACAGGCGACGGGGTCAATGACGCACCCGCGCTAAAGGCGGCTCATATCGGAGTAGCCATGGGTAAAGGCGGTACGGATGCAGCCAAGGAGACCTCGGATATGATTGTAACCGATGATAACTTCGCCAGCATCTTTGAGGCAGTTAAAGAGGGTCGGGTGGTCTTTGATAACATTCGCAAAGTTATTTTGTTCCTGCTTTCCACCGGCCTGGCCCAAATTATACTGATCCTTACCGCGCTGGTGGTTTTAATGCCCCTGCCGCTGCTGCCCGCTCAAATTTTGTGGTTAAACCTGGTTACCAACGGGCTGCAAGATGTGGCCCTGGCTTTTGAGCCCGGCGAAAAGGGACTGATTAACCGGGCTCCCCGCAGGCGGGATGAGCCGGTCATATCAAGGCTTATGGCCGAGCGGCTGTTAATTATCGGTGTGGTTATTGCGGCCGGGACCCTGTTTACTTTTACCTGGGCCTTACACCGGGGGTATAACCTCGACCACGCCCGCACCGTAGCCCTGACGACAATAGTTTTGTTTCAGCTTTTTAACGTCTTTAACGTGCGCTCTGAAGGTTTATCCATCTTCCAAATTAAAATGTTGTCCAACCCATTTCTTTTCTACAGTGTCGTGGCCTCGATAATAGCCCAAATCTCCATTATTTACGTGCCGTCTTTTCAACTTGTATTTCGCACCTCTGCTCTAGGGGTAGACGACTGGGCCATGGTTACCATAGTGGCCACAACTGTCCTGCTGGCCGTAGAGGGTGAAAAAGCCCTTAGGCGGATGGTAATCTTAAAAAGAAAAGAGGCCTTTGCGAAAAAGATTCCTGACTAAATACAATAATTTTTCATAAATACACTAATCCTGTCATTGCTATGAATACACAATCCTGTCATTACTATGAATATAACCGGTAACCGATGTTTTATCCGTTTGTCTTCAAGGCTTGTATTATCTCCGCCGTGGCAGGGTCGTAGGGAACGGCCCCTGTGCCGTTCCGTTCCAACGACATCGCTGACCTGTGGACGGAACGCCACAGGGGGCGTTCCCTACAATTGGCCTTTTTCCCGGGACGCTAAAATAGTCATTGTTATGAATACAACACGGTAAGTCGTATTCGTTTATTGTGGCCTTAGCGATTTGGAAGGATACAGGGTTTTGCCGGTTTTTACATCAATAATTCCGGCAGCTGTAATCCGTGGTCCGGGAAGAAAATCGCAGACTAGAAATAACAGAGTATATAAAATGTCATTATATGGGTAACCGCATGCACGGGCCCTCTTTTCCAATTCGTAGACCTTCTCCAACGAAACTTCAAAGGGGTCGGCGCTCATAATCCCACCGTATACCAGTGGCATTTTAAACACATTATTTATACCATCAAACAGTACAATACCCCCTCCCATATCGGCCACCTCTGCAGCCGCCGCTGCCATGGCTGAACGGCTTCGGCCCATAACCAGGAGGTCAAACGACGTTGAAAATGTAGCAGCCAAAGCTTCCATATGCCCAAAACCCTCAATAAACCCGTTGGTCACCCATTTGCCCCGCCGGTCAACCAAAGCACAGTAAAGCAGGTCTTCCTTACGTTCTAAAAACCCATCCCGGGAATCCAGGGTCGTTTCCTTTAATCGGGTAATCGCCGCCGATATTACCTCAATGACGGGAAAGACGGTGGCACTGGCCGCGGGAACACCAAACAGGTTGGGGTCGCTTACCAGTTCGCGGGGCGACAGTTTGGTTTTGAAGCCCAAGGAAACCCAGTCTGGCTCCGGAATAGGCGCACATAATTCTCCATCTGCAGCCAGCACCTTTCCCCCCACTATAACCATGCGGGGTTTGAAGTTTTGCAGGTCCGGTAAAAGGAGGATGTCTGCGTGCATGCCGGGGGCAATGGCGCCAATTTCTTTGTCCAGCCCAAGATAAGTGGCCGCATTGATAGTGGCAATCTGGATGGCAGTGATCGGTTCCAGACCAACCTTAACCGCCGTTCTTACCATCCCATCAATCCAACCCTCACGCGTTAAGAATCCAGGCGCCGAACCATCAGTGGTAAAAAGCATTCTTTGGGTCTGCACCTTATACTCGGTTACCGCCCTCAACAGTTCAAGCAAATCAGGCCTGAGCGAGCTATGGCGAAGGATAGCCCAAAGGCCCAGGCGAAGCCTAGACACCACATCCTCGGCTGTGATAGCCTCGTGACAGGACTCCACACCAGCCGCAGCCACCGCATTTAGTTTTTCGTAGGAGCAGCCGGCCGCGTGTCCCTCAAATCCCAGCCCCCGCTCCGCGGCCAGGCTAATCCTCTGGATGACGGACTCATTTCCATCAACCACCAAAGGCCAGCGGGTGATTTCGCCTATTTTAATGACGCGGGGATCATTAAAGACCTTGTCCAGGTTGGTAAGTGAAAATAATTCATCCTCGTCTGGGTCGGGGGACTGGTGCATTATCCGGGCCCCCCAGTAGAGACGGGCAGGAAGTTTTTCCAGGGCCTTAATCATTTTTATAAAGCCATCAGCACCCAAATAAACATAACCCAACAAGTTGTCGCATAAAAAAGTGGTAGTTCCAAGGGTCAAATTAACTCTGACCATATTAGCCGGAGTGTACACCATCCACGGGTGAGTATGTACTTCGATAAAACCCGGGCACAGATAGCACCCCGATGCGTTTACTATTTCAGTGTGGGGACCCACCATTTTACGACTATTCCCAACATAGGCTATTTTTCCCTGAAAAACCGCTACATTAGCCGGATATATTTCTCCAGTATATACGTTGACCAGCAAACCTCCCTCTATATATAGGTCAGCTGCCGCTTTTCCACCAGCCACCGCTAAAATCTCCTGAATTTCAGTAACTGTTCTGCCCAATCCATCACCTACTTTAGTCATTATTCCGCTGTTTCTACCACAGTCTTTCCCCGATGCTTTGTTATTTTTGCACTTCACAACATACTCCATTACCAGATATAGCTGCCCTGAAACATTTATTATCCGATATGCATTCCGCTTTGCTGCGATCACCGGATTTCCAACGGTTAATTAAATTAGGTTCCCTGATTAACGGGCGGCTCATGGAAATGTAATCTGTAACTAAAACGATTCGGCAATACCATATTGCTTATAGTTGTTTGTTCAAACATTGTGCTCATTCCAAACCTGGTTCCGACCCGCTTCCTTAGACTTGTACAAAGCCTGATCGGCTTTTTTAAGCAAGTCGTCCAGTTCCACATCTCCAGCTTCTTGTACACCAATAATACCAAAGCTCGCTGTTACCGTAAATTCGTTATTGTCCACTGCCAGGTGCAGGCCGGCTATTTTTTTACGCAGGCGCTCAGCTACCTCCAATGCTATATCCGAAGAAGTTTCCGGTAAACATATGGTGAATTCTTCACCGCCATAACGGCCGAAAATGTCGTTATGGCGAAGACAATTCCTGCATGTATCGGCGACAGCCTTGAGGGTGTAGTCTCCCGCCTCATGTCCGTAGGTATCGTTGATTTCTTTAAAAAGATCTAAATCCATGCTAATCAAAGATATAGCTCTTCCGTATCGATTCGCGCGGTCAATCTCCTTACTGCACAGTTCAATGAAATGACTGCGGTTAAAAACACCGGTAAGGCTGTCAATGGTGGCCATGGTGCGCAGTTTTTCAAGCAGCATCACCTGTTCCGTTATATCAATAAGGACAATGGTCTTGCCCAGCAGCAGATTGCGGCGGTCTATAATGGGCCAAATACGAAAATTATAATAGTAACGCTTATCCCCCCGGTAAATCTGAAGTTCAACCTGGTTGTCCGGATCAGAAAATATCTGATCCAGTAAATTCGGATATGCTTTAAGTACTTCTTGTGCCGAACAACCAATTCGAGCCGGTGAAAGATTATTGATAATATTTTGAGCAGTATGATTGTAATCAACCACCCGGTTTTGTGTATCCAGAACCAATACCCCGTCTCGCATACCTTCAAACACTATATCACGGGCGATGGGTGCGATTTCCAGCATTTGATACCGGAACAGACCCCAAGAAAAAATCAATCCGCTGACCATAAAAGTAAAAGGGGCTAAATCCAGACCATACGGGCTTTTTCCCGTTATATAGACGATATGGCTAAGCCACGGCACCAGGGAACCGGCCAGCATGACGACAATCTGGCGGCGGTATGATGATTTAACCCGCCACCACGTCTCTAATAAAAGGTAACTGCCAATCAAAAAAGATGTACTGAAGTAAGCTGATTGAACCCAGTACCATGGTCCCCCTTTGATTAAAAGAAGCGGAAACGGCCCGCCTTTGTTCACGCTGACAGCGCCATAGTAGAGGTGGTGGTATTCGTTAGTATAAGTTAAAACGAGTGTAATGGCTGGAATAATTAATAAGAGGGCAATTCTGAAGGGAGAAAGCCATTGGCCCTTGCCGACATACTGGAGTACCACGATAATCCACAGCGCCGGCAACACAGATATGCCGAGGTATTCCACCTTGATCCAAAACAGCATCCCAAGCAACGTCGTATTGGTAAGTTCAAGGGCATAACCAAACGCATAAATTGTCGACGCCAACATAAGACAGGCAAATGCTACAGCACCGGCTCTGGTATGGCGAATGACAGCATAAAGGGATATAAGGCAGGTTATCCCGCCCGCCATAAACAACGCAATAATATAAACCGCATTTTCATGTTGCATAGCGATATTTTTAATCCTCATTCCATTTTAAAGCTTTTGCTAAAATTTATGGCTGGTTAGTTACCCCTCGTGGTGGTGCATCAACTCTTCCCAAACCCGCTAGTAAACGGGTATTTATTATATTAGACACTTGCATTATTATCCCTGCGCTATAGTTGTCGTAGTTTAACGATTATTTCGAACCACAAGTATTTCCTCGGACTTGGCACAAGTACTGTTTAGGCATGCAACAATAAAACGCGGCCCAGGGTGCCCGAAGGCACCTGCCAGAGTATCTCAGCGACCCACGTAACAGCACTGGGGCAATCTACACCAATCCAAGATAATAAAAGTTATTATGCGTACCCGTTAAGAAGACCCTTGCTGTTTAAACAGCAAGGGTCTTCTTTCTAAAGAATCAAATCTTTACAACGCGACAGCTGCCTGGACGCGAGCGCGCCCCAGATAGGCCTGCTGCACCTTGACATCAGACATTAGCTCATCCGAACTGCCGCTGATAGTAATCGTGCCTCTTTCCATAACAAGTGCCCTGTCCGCTACTTTCAGGGCAGCCCTTGTGTTCTGTTCCACCAGCATAATTGTTACACCGGTGTTTTTCAGCTGGGCCAGAATAGACATAATCTCCCGCACCACCAGCGGAGCCAGACCAACCGACGGCTCATCCAGGAGCAGCAGTTTGGGACGGGCCATCAGTGCTCTTCCGATGGCAAGCATCTGTTGAAGACCTCCGCTTAATGTTCCCGCCAACTCATTTTCACGGTCCTTTAACGCAGGGAAGAACTCCATAACTTCCCGGATGTCACTTGGAATTATTGCTTTATCACTGCGGTAACGATGATAGGCGCCAAGCATAAGGTTATCCAATACGTTCAAAGAGCCGAAGATTTCCCTTCGTTCCGGCACCAAACTTATGCCCAAACGCACCATTTTTTCAGGAGAATTCCCGGTTATTGCTTGATATGATTGGGGACATTCCTCTGTTTCCGCTAAATGAGGTGTGTCCCCTTTCATACGTTGGGGACATTCCTCTGAAGGAGGTGTGTCCCCTTTCATACGTTGGGGACATTCCTCTGAAGGAGGTGTGTCCCCTTTCCTCTTCAACAATATATCCCCCTTGGCCGGTTTATTCAGACCGGCCAGCGTACCAAGCAGGGAGCTCTTACCGGCCCCGTTGGAACCAAGAATTGCCAGCAATTCACCCTCTTTTACATGCATGGACAATCCCCGAACTGCCTGCACATATCCGTGATAAACATCCAGCCCTTTTATTCTAAGCAATCTGATCATCCTCCCCCAGGTAAGCCCTGATTACTTCCGGGTCAGCCTGAATCTCCGCCGGTGTACCTTCAGATATTCCTTCACCGAAGTTTAAGACTAAAATACGGTCAGCCACTTCCATAACAGTTTCCATATCGTGTTCCACCAAAACCATGGACAAACCGTTTTGCTTCAGCTTTTTAAGAAAAATAGCCAGGGTCTTTGTTTCGGCGCTGTTTAACCCCGCAGCAGGTTCATCCAGCAGGATTAATCGTGGTCCGGAAGCCAGTGACCTGGCTATTTCCAGTAGTCTTTGCTGCCCAAAGGGAAGCGCTGCAGCAGGGATATCGGCAACACTCTCCAAACCAACCTCACTGAGCAGTGTCAGGGCCTGCTTACTAATCAGTTTATCTTCTGCGTTTATACCGGGCATGCGAAGTAATGATCTAACAAAGCCTGTTTTGCCGTTTAAGTAAGCACCGGTCATTACGTTTTCCAACACAGTCATACCATTAAACAGCTGTAGGTTTTGAAAGGTTCTGGTGATACCTGCTGCAGAAACCTGATGCGGTTTAAGTCCGTCAAGGGGTTTACCCAAAAAATGGATGAATCCGCTGTCGGGCCTAAGTATACCGGTAATCAGATTAAAAACCGTTGTTTTGCCGGCACCGTTAGGACCGATTAGGGCAAATATTGTGCCTTCGGATACTTCAAACCCAACATCTCTAACTGCGGCAACACCACCAAAATGTTTTGTAAGACCTTGCACTTCCAAGAGCAAAATTGGAAACCCCCTTCACCTAACCGCTTTCCGTTCATCGTGAACATTCATACATGAGACATTCCTCGACCCCATACTTGTGGTCCTGTCCCCGGAGAACTACCCAAGCTTCAGCAGATGTGTCCCCTATCCTTATTCCGGTGCGACAGACGGTTTAACCGCAGGTGGTTTTAAATTTTTGCCAAAGGCCCCCAGACCTTTGGGGCGAAAGATCATCAAAAACACCAATATCAGTCCGAAAAAGATAATCTCATACTCGCCGCCGGCACCGGGTATTACCAGCGGGATCACCCAGCGCAGTAACTCTCCCAGCAACACCACCAGCGCCGCTCCCAGCAGAGGACCGAGAAAAGTGCCCAAACCTCCGACCACAGCCATCAGTACAAATTGCACCGAGGTATGGAAACCAAATGGTGAGGGACTGATAAAGGTTATGTAAAAGGCGTAAAGCCCGCCAGCCAGCCCTGCGAGTAGGGCGCTGAAAATAAAGGCCTTTAATTTCAGCTTGCCGGTATCTATCCCGGCGGTTTCAGCAGCGTGCTCACTTTCACTGATGGCGCGGAGCGCCCTGCCCACCCGCGAACGAATTAAATTGTTAATTCCGATCAAAACCAGCAGGACCACCGCCCAAACAAGATAGAAAAACTTGATATCACTGTCAAAACTTAATCCGCCAATAGAAAGGTAAGGAATTCCCGAAATTCCCGACGGGCCTCCGGTCAGTTCCCTGCCCTCATTAAATAGTGTATGGATTAATATTCCAAAACCCATTGTACCTAAGGCCAGGTATAGCTCACGCAGTTTGAGCGTTGGCCGCCCGATAATGGCTGCAATTAGCCCCGGCAAAATAACTGCGGCAATAAGCGCAAAAACCGGAGACCAATCAAAGCGGGTAGTCAGAATAGCCACCGTGTAGCCCCCCAGGCCAAAAAACCCGGCGTGGCCGAAGGATACCTGGCCCGCATAACCCATTAAAATTCCCAGCCCCTGCACTATAATTGTGTAAAGGCCAATCACAATTAAAATGCTGAGATAATAATTGCTGTCAATCACAAACGGCAGAGCAAGAAAAAGTAGGATAACCGCCGGCCATAAAAGTGATTTACTCCACATAACAACACCTCTGAGACAATACTTTTTTTCAAAGGCTCCTGAAAAAGCTTAGGTCCGAGTCATTTTGAATGAAACTAAGTGACAATCGTGGCTATTTGCCATATTAATTGACTTTTTATTACCCTGCTTATGCTCATACCTTTTCTAAATCTTGCGCTCACCCAGCAGCCCTAAAATACCATGCGGCTTGACCATGAGAACTACCAAAAGAATGATTATGGCCAAACCATCTTTCAGCCCGGAGGAAATCAGGCCGGCGCTGTATGACTCCAAAACACCCAGCAGAAGCCCGCCCAGTACAGCGCCGCCGATATTGTTCAGCCCACCTATAACTGCAGCCACAAAACCCTTAATCGCCAGCATGAATCCCATATCATACGTTGACATGGTAACAGGGGCAATGAAGATACCTGCTGCCGCGCCCAGCGCTCCACTTCCCACAAAGGCCCAAAAGGATATGGTATTGGGGTTGATACCCACTAATCTGGCCGCCGTCCGGTTGATGACGGCGGCTTTTACAGCCTTACCTGCGTAGGTTAACCCCAAAAAGGCGTAAAGTACCGACAAGGTTATGACAGCAAGCCCCAGAATCCAGAAACTCTGAGGATTTAGGACCGCTCCCCCGATTATAAGGGGCCCGCCCTGGGAAAAGGCGGGCAGGGAATAGGTGTCTGTGCCCCAGATTAATAATGCCAGACCGCGCAGAGAGATGGACAGACCAAGGGTGATAATGATCAGGGTCAGCCCCGATGCCCGCCGGGCGGGATGGATAGCAGCCCGCTCCAAACACCCTCCCATAATTGCCACCAGGATTATTGCTAAAATAAACGCAGCAAACATTGGGATTCCGGTTGCATACAGACTGATTGCCAGCAGCGCCCCGATGGCTACGAACTCCCCCTGGGCAAGATTTAGGATACCAGTAACTTTAAATGTGGTAACCAATGCCAAAGCAATTAAGGAATAGATGCTGCCCAGGGTAAGCCCTGTAAAGAGAAGCTGTAATAACTGATCTGACATAAGGAGAACACCTCTTAATCAATAAGTTTCCACTGGTCACCCTCTATCTGTACCAGCACCATGGAATCTACATCAAGGCCGTTATGATCCTGAGGCGATATGTTAAATACGCCAGATACTCCTATGAATCCGCTGGTGTTTTTCTCAAGCTCGTCGCGAATGGCAATCCGGTCCGGACCGGCTTTTTCAATAGCATTAACTACCAGGTTAAACGCGTCCGAGGCGTACCCGCCAAAGGAATTCGGGGGCGTATTATATTTAGCCTGATAATCTGCGATATAACTTTCGAGCACTTCTTTCTGAGGATCGCTATCAGGGATTTGTGAAACCACAGCCAACTTACCAATGGGTAAAATAACCCCATCTGCAGTCCCCTGGGCAAGTTCGATAAACTTCTGATTACCTACACCGTGACTGTGTATAAGTGGAATAGACAGTCCCAGATCCCTAAAATTCTTAGTGATAATCGATGCGGACGGGGGAATGGCCCATACAATAGCAGCCTGTGCCCCGCTGGCCTTAACTTTGGTGAGCTGTGGTGTCATATCATTATCACTGGCTTCAAATTTCTCTTCCGTTACAACTTCAATACCGCTTTCTTTAGCAGCAGCTGTAAATGCCACTTTTCCCCCGTCCCCGTAAGCGTTGTTCATATACAGGAATGCCACTTTAGTCAGACCCTGCCCCTGAAGGTAAGCGATGATATTCTTAACTGTAACAATGTCACTTTGGGCAGTTTTAAACACCCACTGCCGTTCATTTACAGGTTCAACGATGCTGCTGGCCGCAGCCATGGATACCATGGGCACTTTTTCGTTTTGGACTGTATTGATCATGGCCATGGATGGGCCGCTGGAGGCACACCCGAGGACAGCCAGCACTTCCATATCAATTAACTTTTTAACTGCCATCACCGCTTCAGTCTCGTCGCTTTTATTATCAAGGATAGTTAATTCCACCGGATGGCCGTCAATCCCGCCATTTTGATTAAGATTCTCAACCAGCATCAGTAACGTATCCCGTTCAGGCACGCCTAGAGAAGAAGAATTTCCACTAGTTTCAAGAACTGCGCCTATTTTATAAGGCTCTTTCCCCTGATCCCTACTCCCGGTGCTATCCTGCTTCTCAGAAGCGCATCCACTCATCAGTACAACTGCAGTTAATACTAGTATTAATAACAATGCCAAACTTATTTTTCTTATCGATTTATTCATTTTAATCCTCCCAGAAATTCACTTGTAATTGTAGACATTCCATACATTGGAAACATTCATACGTTGAAGCTTATTCCTATCACCCCCGGGTTTAACCACAAATAAAAAAACCACAGCTTTCGTGGGGACGAAAGCTGTGGCCTTCCGCGGTACCACCCCGTTTGGTTTCATAAAGAACCCTCTTCTTTAGGGTACTGTAACACATCGTATCAGCCTGCCTGCAAAGGTGCTTTAAAAAAACAAAAAACTTTTCATCCCTAGGGACGAAAAGTTACTCTCGCGGTACCACCCTTGTTGACCATCAAGGTCCACTCGTAGGCAGGGTACGGGAAAATGTTCCTTATACCCCCTTCCTTTTAACGGTAGAAGTTTCCGGTCGGGCCTACTTTCCAAGTTGTTCAGTCCGACAGTTCGGGGGAGAACTTCAACGATTCATGCCTTAGAAGCGCTCTCAGTCGCGACGCTTCCTCCCTGAAAAGCTGGGTACCGTCTACTTTTCCCCTTCATTACCTTTATCATATTTACTTGCCACTTATTTTATCATCTACGCAATTAGTGGTCAAGAAAAATTGTTTTCCATTAATAACCCTGCCAAATCTCATAAAATAGTCCTGGCTATATTGAATCGGGATGTCCGGACGTTAAGCCTAAAATAATTCAATATTCAAGCCTGCCCCTTACTCTCACCAATATCTATGAAATGCATATATTAAACTATTAAGGTGTCAGGCAGGTGATTAACCTTGGGTGAATTAATTTTGACATCACTGATCACGGCACTCATATTCACTATCACAATTACCCAACGGAATCAAATTTTTAAAATCACAAGAGAGCGCAGGACATATTACGAGAAATTATTTAAATAATAAAGCAAACCACCCCAACCCCAGTGTTAATCGGCATGGAAAATTTTTTTTGGCAGTTTAATCAACACGTTGTCCTTTCTTTGTTTAAGAACGGAAGATGGCTGGATGTTGTTTGGTTTCCTTATTTACGACCGGCCTGCCAGCGCATCCCCCACCCAAAAGCTTGATCCATATCGCGATGTCCCGTGAAATACTTAACTAAACGTTCAACGCTAAAGGTTTCGTTATTGACATTTTCAATTAAGGCATGGCAATAATAATTTCGGTCAGACCGGGATACTTTTTGGTCAGATCAGTCTTTTGTCCCCTCATAACAGTTACCGACAACACCATCACCTATTTTCTATTTACTTTTTTTCGCAAGTGTTTGCTCGTATCCCTCAGGAACGTTTTCCTTGGGGGATAAAATTGCGGATCCAATTACCAAAGCCCCTGGGATTTCTTGTTTGAATAATGATGGGACCCGGCCCCTTGAACCGACAAACCGCAACTTCACCTGAAGTAAAAGATGAAATCCAGCCCTTGGATGCCTTTTCGATGGTGTACTGCATATAATCTGGCCAGGCAACCAGGTGGCTGTTGTCTATAACGTATTCCTGTCCAGGTTCCAGATTAATCATATGAATACCACCATATGTATTGATGAATACAATCCCTTTACCACTGATCTTAACTATAAAAAAACCTTCCCCGGAAAATATCCCCTGAGCCAGGTTTTGCATTTTAGTAGACACAACAAGTTCCGCCGAGCCGGCCAAAAAACCATCCTTTTGAACAAGCATACTGTATGAACCATCAAGCTCTATGTCAATAATATCCCCGGGGGTGGAAGGGGCCAATAAAACCTCCCCGGGCCCCCTGCGTGCAGTAAGGGTCTGAAAGAAAAAACCTTCCCCGGCAATCATGCGGCTAATTCCACCCAACAGGCCGCCATCCATCTTACCTTCCACATCAATGGTATTCGACATACCCACCATAGCATCATATTCAGCCTTAATCGTTTCACCCTGCTGCAGATATGCCTGCACTAATGGAAAAGCACCCTGATAAAGTATTTTGTAATTCATATTCTCATCCCCATAATTATTTATTTGTTACTGTCCTAAAAATAGACTTTTGGGAAAACCGTCGTTGTCATCCTGAGCGTTAGCGAAGGATCTAGATTCTTCACTTAGTACAGAATTGCAACGCGTACCCGCACCACGATAAACGAATACAATCTACCTTCGTCAAGATTAAGCTTGTCATCCTGAGCGTAGCGAAGGATCTGGGCTTTAAGATTCTTCGCTGCGCTCAGAATGACAAATTTGTTGTATTCATAGCAATTTTTCACGCGCGCCCGCACCACGATAAACGAATC